>DATLYY010000045.1 GCA_035574275.1 Verrucomicrobiia bacterium | reverse complement strand
TGTATTTTCTCAGTTGAAGATACAGCCCGGCCAGATTATTTAATGATTGGGCCAGTTGCAGGCTGTCGGTTATTGGCGGCCTTTGGCTCAAGGCCAAAGCCCGGGTGTATAGGGTTTCCGCGCGCGCGGGCTGGTGCACGGCCAGGCTTATGTGGGCCAGACTGTTCAAAGCCTGCACGTATTCGGCCCGGTCGGCGCTGGGATTGTTGGAAAAAATTTTAACGGCCCGGGTTAAAAGAGATTCCGCTTGAGAAAGCTGGTTTAAGTTCAGATGGATAAAGCCGAGATGGTTTTGGGATACTGCCGCCCGCAGATGGTTCTTCCCGTGAGCTTTTTCGGCCAGTTGCAGGGCCTGCCTGGCTTTTGGAAGAGCGGTGGAAAAATCTCTTTTGAGCGTCAACGATAGAACCTCCCGGTTCAGGCTGTCCCAATCCACCTTTTGAGCTGGAACGGCCGTCGAAAATGCCCAAATAACACTCCCCATTGAAATAATTTTTAAAACCCTCATTTTATTTTTTTTTACCCCGATTGGCCTGAAAAGATTATTTGGAAGCCACCGTTGCCCTGCCCAAAACCGAATGAGCAGCAGCCAATCTTGCTATGGGCACCCGGTAAGGGGAGCAGGAAACGTAATCCAGTCCGATCTCGTGGCAGAAAGTAATTGATTCCGGGTCCCCGCCATGCTCCCCGCAAATCCCGACCTTCAAATCCTTTCGGCCTTTCTTCCCTTTCTCAATGGCCATTTTGATGGCCGCGCCCACCCCTTCGGTTTCCAAATGCACAAAGGGATCGGACTTCAGAATCCCTTTCTCCTGGTACTCCTTCAAAAATTTCCCCGCGTCGTCGCGCGAAAAGCCGAGGGTCAGCTGGGTCAAATCGTTCGTGCCGAAGGAAAAGAACTCGGCCTCTTCGGCTATCCGGTCGGCCACCAGCGCCGCGCGGGGAACTTCAATCATTGTTCCAATCAAATACTTGAGTTTGTACTTCGATTTTGACTTGGAAAACACCTCGTTAGCCACGTTGATGACGATTTCTTTTTGATGTTTGAACTCGGAGGGAAACCCGACCAGGGGAATCATAATTTCCGGATGGACCTCCACCCCTTCCTTGGCCGCTTCCAAGGCCGCCTCGAAGATGGCCCGGGCCTGCATTTCGGTAATCTCCGGGAACGTGATGCCGAGCCGGCAGCCGCGGTGCCCCAGCATCGGGTTGAACTCCGAGAGCTCCTCCACCCGCTTCAACAGCCGTTCTTTCTCGGCGATTTTGAGGGGGTCGCCATTTTTGGCCTTCAACTCGGCCAGCTCCACCATCAACAGTTCCCGCTTGGGCAAAAATTCGTGCAGGGGAGGGTCGAGCGTCCGAATCGTTACCGGGTTCCCTTTCATCGCCAGAAAAATTCCCTTGAAGTCCGCTTTCTGAAAGGGGAGAAGCTTATCCAAAGCCCGCTTCCGCTCCTCCCGGTTTTCGGCCATAATCATTTCCTGCACGATGGGGACCCGCTCCGGGGCAAAAAACATATGCTCCGTGCGGCAAAGGCCGATCCCTTCCGCGCCAAATTTATAGGCCACTTCGGCATCCTGCGGGGTATCGGCGTTGGCTCTGACTTTTAAACTCCGGATTTTGTCTGCCCAACCCATAAACTCGGCGAACTCGCCGGAAAGCTCGGCGGTGACCGTCGGCACTTCCCCCAAAATCACGTCGCCGGTGGAACCGTTGATGGTGATGATTTCCAGCCCGCGAACGACCAGGCTGCCGACGGAAAAGAAGCGTTTCTCCTCGTTCACCTTTATCTGCTCCGCACCCGCCACGCAGGGTTTCCCCATTCCGCGGGCCACCACGGCGGCGTGCGAAGTCATCCCTCCTCGGGAAGTCAAAACCCCCTGCGCCACCACCATTCCGTGAATGTCGTCCGGGTTGGTTTCCTGCCGGACCAAAATCACCTTCTCCTTTTTCTGGGCCATGCGCACCGCCTCCTCGGCGGAAAAAACCACCCGCCCGGAGGCCGCCCCCGGCGAGGCCGCCAGCCCCCGGGCTATTACCCGGATTTCCGCCTTGGGGTCGAGCCGCGGATGCAGAAGCTGGTTTAAATCCTCTGGGTCGATGCGCAAAAGCGCCTCCTCCTTGGTCAACAGCTTTTCCTTGACGAAATCGACGGCGATTTTGACGGCCGCCTGTGTGGTGCGCTTTCCCACCCGGGTCTGGAGCATAAAAAGCTTTCCTTCCTGCACGGTGAATTCAAAGTCCTGCAGGTCCTTGTAGTGGTGTTCCAGTTTGGCAGTGATTGTTTTCAATTGCTTGTAAACCGCCGGCAGTTTTTTCTCCATCTCCTTGATGGGTTGGGGGGTGCGGATGCCCGCCACCACATCCTCCCCCTGGGCGTTGACCAAAAACTCACCGTAGAAGACATTCTCTCCGGTGGAAGGGTTGCGGGTGAAACCGACACCGGTGGCGGAAGTTTCCCCCAGATTCCCAAAAACCATCGTCTGCACGGTCACCGCCGTCCCCAAGTGGGAAGGGATGCCGTAAAGCCGTCGGTATTCGATGGCGCGGGGGTTGTTCCAGGACTTGAATACGGCATCCCGGGCCCAAAAAAGCTGCCGGTAGGGGTCGGCGGGGAAATCCTCGGCCGATTTTTTCTTGACCAAGGTCTTGAATTTCTGGACGATATCCTTCAAATCGTCTGTGGTGAGGGAGGAGTCCTGCTTGATTTGGCGCTGTTCTTTCTTTTTGGTGACGATCTCCTCGAACTCCGATTTTTCAATCCCCAAAACGACCGCCCCGAACATCGAAATGAAGCGTCGGTAGCAGTCATAGGCAAAGCGTTCGTTTTTTGTTTTTTTGGCCAATCCCTTGACGGTCTGGTCGTTTAAACCAAGGTTTAAAATGGTGTCCATCATTCCGGGCATCGAGAATTTGGCGCCGGAACGGACCGAGACCAAAAGGGGGTCTTCGGCATGGCCGAATTTTTTTCCCATTTCCCGCTCCAGCCGGGCCATATACTTGTGCATCTCATCATCCAGCCATTTCGGTGTTCGTAAGTCGTTTTCGTAAAACAGGTTGCACGCCTCGGTGGTGATGGTAAACCCGGGTGGAACGGGAACCCCCAAGTTGGTCATTTCCGCCAGATTGGCCCCTTTGCCCCCCAGCAAATCTTTCATTACCCCAGAGCCTTCCGCTTTCCCCCCACCAAAGTAGTAAATAAACTTCTTATCTTTCGGGGCGGCTTTATCAGAATGGGACTTTTTAGATAAGCCCTTGCCGGCTTGCGACTTATGCTGTTTTGAGGTTTTGGTTTTCTTGGCCACTTACCCTCCTTGGGTTCAACAAATAAACAAACTCTTATGTACCTTCCCTCAACAATGCACGGGAAAAAATTCGGCGGTAGTATAGGGGAAAAAAGAATTTCGGCAAGCAAAATGTTTTTAGGTTTTCCGCAACAAAAAAGGCGGGTTTTTAACCCGCCTTTCGGGAAAAACGGGAAAATGCTACTGCCATCCCTCCCCGGATGGAGTCGGGATGGGGAAATTCATCTCGAGTTCTTGTTCCACCTCAAGCGGGGGAAATTCCATCTCAAAACCCGGCTCGTCAAGGAAGCTGAACTGGTCGAACTCGTCAAACTCGGCCGCTTCCTCCGGCGCCGCCTCTTCCCATTCAAACGATTCATCCCCCATCCGGCGGCCGGGAACGCCGGGGCCCATCCCAAGGCCAAAGCCGCGGCGCGGACCGTGGAAGCGAAACATCTTGATCCGCTGCTGGCGGTGTTTCATCATTCCCTTTCCGATTTTCCCTTTCAACACGGCCCACTGCTCCTTGGTCAAAACCGAACGGGAAGCCACCCGGCTCTGCAACCGGTTCTGGGTCAACCGCCGATCCAGTTCAGCCAGTTGATCGATTTTCCGGTCGATTGTCCCTTGGTCAGGCCGGTCAGCTTGCAGGATCTCCGAGAGTTCGATATGGGCGATTTGTCTCTCCGCGTTCAGCCGAATCCGCTCCTTGGCCGACTGGCGGTGAATGCTCTGCAATTTCTGTTTCTGCTCATCCGAAAGCTTGAGCTCGGCCTTCATTTTCGATTCCTCGGTCTTGACTTTCTTGCGTTGAGCCAAGGCGGTCAAAGTGAGGCCTAACACCAAGGCCGTGACGGTTGTTGCTACGAGTAGTCGTCTCATTTCTCTTCCTCCTGTTCGTTATGGGTTGGGCAGATTTCGCACGATTTCGCGCGCAAACCGTTCTTCAAATACAATTAGCCGGGCCAATTGCTCGGTGGAAAGGGTCCGGCCGGCACTCTGGTAAAACTCCTCCCGGTTGACCTCCTGCTGGCGGCGGAGTTCACCGAGCCGGGCCAGCCGTTCCTTCAATTCCCGCTCGGAAAGTTCCCCGTTCTCTTCCCCCTCCTCCAAAGCCCCCATTTTGAGGCGAACATGGCGGGACAAATCTCGCATCAGCTCGCCGCGAGCGCGCAAAAGCCGCTGGGTTTTCTGGCGGTATTGGTTGAAAACCGGCAGGAATTTATCCCCCTGTTCCGAAGACAAATCGAGCGCCTCCACCAGCTTCAGCTTCATCAGCATATCGAACCGCTCGGCCCGGCGGGAGGGGTCGGCAAAAGGCCGATCCCGCATCCGTCTTTGGGCGGAGAGGTCTTGGGTCCCGACCCATGCAAAGAGAATTGCCAAGCCGAGAAAGGCCATCCACTTTCGGGGTTTAAGTTTTTTCATAAATATCTTTTCGCCTCGCTTTCGATTTATAGCTTGAAATTTTCCAGTTTTTCTTCGAGCACGCTCAACTGTTCATCGGACAGGGTGTAAACCAGTTCCTCCACTTTCAAGGTGCCGATCAGTTCATCCTCCGCCTGCGCAGCCACCGTGCTCGCCGTGTTTTCAGGAAAGGGGATTTCGATGGCCGTATCCGAAGTGGCCTCGGCATAGTCAAAGGCCTCCTCGGTAGTAAGGTTGGCCAAATTGGGCTCGTCTTTCGAGGAGAAAAGCGCAATGCCCGCAATCAAGACCAAGGCCGCCACCGGCAAACTCCAACCCAGAACCGGCTTCCAACGGGGTCGGGCGTTGGCTTTCTCGATTTTTTCCCGGACCAAAGCGGGGAAGGAAGCCCAATACGCCTCATCCGGCATCGGCGGCCGGTCGGCTTTCAACGTCTCGAAAAGCCAGATGTATTCGGCCTGTTTGGCTTGGCAGACCGGGCAGCCCTTCAAATGCTCGCCGAAAGTGGCATCCGCTTCGAGGGCTTTCAAAGTTCCCTGTTTTTCCAACTCCTCGTCAAATTTTCGGCAGTTCATATTCTTTCACGCCGGTTAATACGTTTTTCCATTCGGCCAAGTACTTCTTCATTTTCTGCAGGGCTTGAAAATAGTTGGCCTTCACCGCGCCGACCGATTTTCCCACAATCTGGGCAATCTCTTCGTTCCCCAGCTCGTCATAATGCCGAAGAATAAATATCGCCCGTTGCTTTGGCGGCAGTTTTTTAACCGCCTCGGCAATTGCCTGTTTCAGCCGGGTTGATTCCAAATCACCCAGCCCCTCTTTCGGCTCTACCGGTTTTTCCTCGGCCTCCAAAAGCGGCACCCAGGAGATGATTTTTTTCCGGCGGAGGTGATTGATGGACAAATTGACCGTGGCCCGGTAGGCCCAAGTGAAAACCGAGGCCTCCCCTCGGTAGTCGTTAAGCGCTTTGTACATCTTTACAAACACCTCCTGGGTCAAATCCTTGGCCTCTTCCTCGTCTCTAACCATCCGAAAGGCAACGGCATACACCCTCTTTTGGTAGAGCCGGACCAGCTGGGCGAAGGCGGCCTGATCGCCGGATTTGAAACGGGCCACCAGTTCCCGGTCTTCCCCAGCGGTCATAGTTCTCTCATCTCGTTGGACAGCTATATGGGGCAGAGGTTTAATGGCATTTTCGACCCGGTTTAAAATACCGGGCTGGGGAGGGGAGGTCAAATTTACATCTTGTTTGGTCACCCTAGGTTGAAGAACCCCGCTACAAACCTGTTGGAATTTTACTTTCCGGCGTTAAATTAAGGACTTATGCGCTGGAGCGAGGCGTTCATACCGACTTTGCGGGAGGTTCCGACCGAGGCGGAGCTGATTTCCCATCAGCTTTTGCTTAGAGCGGGGATGATACGGAAACTGGCCGCCGGGGTGTACATTTACCTGCCCCTTTTTCAACGCACCCTGTTGAAAGTGGCCCAAATCGTCCGGGAGGAGATGAACCGGCAGGGGGCGGTGGAAATCACGATGCCGGTTTTGCATCCCGCAGAAATCTGGCAGGAGACCGGCCGCTGGGACACGGTCGGCAAGGAGCTGATACGCCTGAAAGACCGCCACGGGCGGGATTTGGTCTTGGGCCCGACCCACGAGGAGATCGTCACGTTTTTAGTCCGCGGCGAACTCCGCTCCTACCGCCAACTTCCGATTAATCTCTACCAGATTCAGGTGAAGTTCCGGGATGAAATCCGCCCCCGCTTCGGGCTTATGCGCGGGCGGGAATTTATTATGAAAGACGCCTATACTTTTGACGCCACGGAGGAAAGTTTCAAGAAAAGTTACCAAAAAATGATAGACGCCTACTTCGCCGTCTTTAACCGTTGCGGGCTGGAGACCGTAAAAGTCGAATCGGACACCGGCGCAATGGGGGGGAAGTCGGCCCACGAATTCATCGTTTTGGTGGATACGGAAGGGGGGGAGAGCTTGATTTTCACCTGCTCCAATTGCGATTATGCCGTCCATTCCGACCGGGCTTCCTTCAAAGAACTTCCGGCCGATGCGGAAAAACCGCTCTCCGCCGAAAAAGTTCACACCCCCAATGTCACGTCCGTCGAGGATGTGGCCCGGTTTATGAAGCTGCCGGTTCACAAGTTTGTGAAGACTTTGGTGCTCAAAACGGACAATGGCTTTGTGGCCGCGCTCGTGCGGGGTGACCGGGAGGTAAATTTAGTCAAGTTGAAAAACCTTGTCGGCGCCATCGAAATGGATTTGGCCGGCGCGGAAGACGTCCGCCGCATCACCCAAGCGCCGGTCGGTTTCGCCGGGCCGGTGGGGCTTTCCGGGGTGGAAATCATCGCTGATACCGAAGTCGCCGCACTGCCGAATTTCGTCTCCGGCGCCAACGAGGGAGACCATCATCTGAAAAACATCAACGCCGGCCGGGATTTCAAACCGTCGCGTGTGGCGGACATCAAAATGGCCGTTGCCGGGGAGGTCTGTGTCGCCTGCGGCAAGGGAAAACTTTCCGCCTCGCGCGGCATCGAAGTCGGCAATACCTTTTCCTTGGGAACGAAGTACTCCGCCTCGCTCAAAGCCACTTTTCTGGACGAAAAAGGGGAGGAGAAGCCGTTCATCATGGGGAGCTACGGCATCGGGATCACCCGAACGGCGCAGGCGGCGGCGGAAAAATTCCACGACGCCGACGGCATCATCTGGCCGAAAACGATTGCCCCTCTGGATGTGCATATCATCCCGCTGAAAATGGATGACCCCAAACAGGCCGAAGTGGCCGAAAAACTGTACCGGGCCTTCAACGAGGCCGGCGTCGAGCCGCTTTTGGACGACCGCAACGAGCGGGCCGGGGTGAAGTTCAAGGATGCCGATTTAATCGGCATCCCGGTGCAAATCGTCATCGGCGACCGGGGTTTAAAGGAAGGGAAATTGGAGTTCAAAATCCGGAAAACCAAAGAAAGCAGTACCGCCCCGGTTGACGAAGCCGTCCCATATTTCAAGACATTGTGGGAGAAAATTTAGGGGACAGAATTTTCCTCTCGTCCGCCGCTGTTCCCCGACGTCTCCCTTGAAACCGGATTTTTATGCCGCTTAGAATTTTAGCCATCAACTGGCGGGATTTGAAAAACCCCCTCGCCGGCGGGGCGGAAGTGCACCTCGAAGAAAACCTGCGCCGCTTTGTCAAAATGGAGCATTCCGTCACCCTGCTCGCCTCCAATTTTCCGGGCGGGGCCAAAGAAGAAGTAGTGGAAGGGGTGCGGATGGTGCGCGCCGGGAACGATTACACTTTCAACTGGTGTGTTCCTTTTATGCTTAGGAAAGAACTGAAGAAAAACTCGTACGACGTTGTTCTCGAAGATATCAACAAAGTGCCGTTCTATTCCCCTCTTTTTCAGAAATTGCCGACTTTGGTCATCGTGCCCCATTTGTTTGCCGACGCCGTCTTTCAGGAAATCAACTTCGTTTTAGGGCTTTACATCTATCTGGCGGAAAAGCCGATTCCCCGGGTTTACCGCGGCCGCAAGTTCTGCGTGATTTCCGAAAGCACCCGGCAGGATTTGACCGCCCGCGGCATTCCGGCCGAAGACGTGCGCGTTATCTACTGTGGCACCGATTTTTCGCTTTATTCCAAAGACCCAAAAGTGGCCAAAGAGAAGGAGCCCTTGGTCGTTTATCTGGGACGGCTTAAAAAATATAAAAGCGTGGACCATCTGCTTGCCGCCTTCGCCAAAATTGCAGGGGATTTCCCCAAGGCCCGCTTGATTATAATCGGCGAAGGAGATGATCATTCCCGTTTGGCGGACATCACCCGCAAGTTGGGCATCGAAAGCCGCACGACCTATACCGGTTTTGTCCCGAAAGAGGAAAAAGTGGCTTGGCTGCGGAAGGCCTGGGTGGTGGTCTGCCCCTCGCTCAAAGAGGGCTGGGGGCTGACCAATATCGAAGCGAACGCCTGTGGCACGCCGGTGGTTTGCGCCGACGTCTCCGGCCTGCGGGATTCGGTCTCCCCGGGAAAATCGGGGCTTTTGTACCCGTATGGACAAATTGACGGCTTGGCCGCCCACCTGCGGGAAGTTTTGTCCAATCACGCCTTGCGGCAAAAGCTGGAAATAGGGGCTTTGGAATGGGCGCAACAATTTTCCTGGGATCGGGCTGCCGAGGAGATGATTAAACTGGTCGAGGAAGTGGCGGGGAAAAAGTGAAAGGGAGGCTGAAGAAACGCTACATTCTGGGTTTTCTCATCGGCGCTCTGTTTTTGTGGCTCTCCGTACGAAAAGTCGATTTGTCCCAGGTCTGGATGGCGATGAAGGAGGCCAACTACTGGTATTTGCTCCCCAATTTGTTCTTCACCTTCGTGGGGATGTGGCTGCGGGCCCTTCGCTGGAAGGTGATGCTGGACCCCATCGGCAAAATCCCCCTCTCCAAGGTATACGCCTCCACCATGATCGGTTTTATGGCCAACAACGTGCTCCCCTTCCGGCTGGGAGAGTTCATCCGTCCTTACTCCATCGGCGTAACCGGAAAGATCTCCCGCTCGGCGGCCATGGCCACCATCGCGCTGGAACGGGTTTTTGACATGTTCGCCCTTTTGGTTTTTTTAGTGATGGTTTTGATTCTGCTTCCCACGCTGGCCGAAGTGGACTGGCTGGACAACGTCGGCTACCTCGGGTTGGTGGTGAGTCTGCTGCTTCTTGCCATTCTCGCGGCTTTAAGGCGCTGGCCGGAGCACTCGCGCAAGGTGGTCGAACGGATTTTGACCCTTTTCCCCAAGCAGATTGCCTATCTCGGCGCCGAAATTTTCGGCAAGTTTCTGACCGGGCTTTCGGTGATGGGGAGCGGGGCGGGGGTTTTGTATTTGAGCTTTCTTTCCCTTTTGGTCTGGGCACTTTCGGCCTTCAACAGCTGCTTCATGCTTCTGGCTTTCGATTTACACCTCGGACCCTTGGCGTGGTTTACCTGGCTGGTGGTCGTCTCTTTGGGAATTATGTTACCCGCGGCGCCCGGCTTTATTGGCACCTATCAGGCCTTCACTGTCGTTTCGCTCGCCCTTTTCGGCGTTTCCAAGGAGCTTGCCCTGGCCGTCTCCGTGGTCACCCACGCCATGCAGTTTCTCCCCATCACGCTGGCCGGTTTGTATCATTTGAAAAAGGAGCACCTTTCGCTCAAGTACGAGGCCGCCGAGGAAGTCGGGGGAAAAGCTTGACAGTGCTCCAGGGACGGGTTAGATTTTCGCGCAGATGAATTATGCGGTGGTGATGGCCGGGGGAAAGGGGGAGCGCTTTTGGCCCCTTTCCCGCGCGGGAACCCCCAAGCAGTTTTTAAAAATCCTTTCCGATAAAACTCTTCTGGAAGACACGCTGGAG
Organism: Verrucomicrobiia bacterium; assembly: GCA_035574275.1. Lineage (NCBI taxonomy): Bacteria > Pseudomonadati > Verrucomicrobiota > Verrucomicrobiia > Verrucomicrobiia bacterium. The sequence goes on along the minus strand of DATLYY010000045.1, from coordinate 3,275 downwards.
CGGACGTTGGCGCTGGCCCCCTTGGAACGGACCCGGGTCGTGGCGGGCGAGGTTTTCAAAAAACAGATTCTGGAAAAAGTCCCCGCCCTCACCGAAAGAAATCTTTTGCTGGAGCCGGAGGGGAAAAACACCTGCCCGGCAATTGCGCTGGCGGCCGTGCACTTGGCCAAAGCCGACCCGCAGGCGGTGATGGTGGTGCTTCCCTCCGATCATTTCATCCACCCCAGGGAGCGGCTGGACCGCGTCCTTGCCGCCGCCGCCGAGACGGCCAAATCCGGTGATTTTCTGATCACCATCGGGGTCGTTCCCACCCGGGCGGAGACCGGCTACGGCTACATCGAAGTGGGGGAAAAAGCGAACGAAGTCAAGGGCGTCGCCATTTACAAAGTGGCCCGCTTTAAGGAAAAACCGAACCGCACGGTGGCGCAGGAATATTATCTCGACCGCAAGCATTTCTGGAACTCCGGCATGTTCGTCTGGTCGGCTTCCTCTTTTCTGAAAGCCCTTGAACGTCATCAACCGGAAATGCACAAACATTTGAAAGCGTACGCCGAGACCATCGGCACACCCAAAGAGCTGGAGGCGCGCAAAACGCTTTTTGCCGCCTTGGAGCCGGTCTCCGTGGACGTCGCCGTTCTGGAAAAGGCGGAGAACGTTTTGACCATCCCCTCCGATTTCACCTGGGACGATGTGGGGAGCTTTTTGGCTTTGGAGCGGGTGCGCAAGCTGGACCGGGATAACAACCTGGCGCTCGGTTCCGCTTTGGCCCTTGCCTCCTACGAAACGACCGTAATCAACGACGGAGGGGGCTTGGTGGCGGTTTTCGGCGTATCCGATTTGGTCGTGGTCAAATCGGGCGACTTGGTGTTGGTGGCGCACAAGACCCGCGTGCCGGATTTGAAGGAAATCACCGAAAAATTGTCCGCCGACCCAAATCTGAAACAGTACTTGTAAGTCCTTTGCCCGCTTTAGTTCTAAAGGTCGGCAGAAAAATTTCTCCCCCTCAATTAAAAAAGGCCGCTTTTGTACTCAAAAAAGGGGGCGTCGCCATACTGCCGAGCGACACGGTTTACGGCTTGGCCGCCTCGGTTAAATTTCCCGCCGCTGTCCGACGAATCGCCAAAATTAAAGGCCGAAAGCAAAACCAGCCCTTCTCCATCTTCGTTTCCGGCTGGGGGGAGCTTTTGCGGCGCGCGAAAAACCGGCCCGCCTATTTTTTGAAATTGAAAACCTTATTGCCGGGGCCGTACACCTTCGTTCTGCCGGCCCGCGCCGGATTGCCCAAGCTCTGCGTCTCCAAAGGGAAAGTCGGCCTGCGCTGGCCGGACTTTCCCTTGTTGAGCAAACTCGTCAAAAAAACGGGCGCGCCTTTGGTGGCAACCTCGGCCAACCGCACGGGAAAGCCCCCGCTCTTCTCGGGGCGGGCAGTCATCGCCGAATTCCGGGATGAGGCCGACTTGATTTTGGACTCAGGCAAGCTACCTTTAAGCGCCGTTTCAACGGTCGTGGAGTTTTTGCCAGAGGAGGCGATTGTTTGGCGCAAGGGAGCGGGGTATAAAAAGTTGATGCAGCAGCTTTACCGTCTGGGGGTGCCGGTTCGTGACGGGGGATAATTTTACCATACTTCTGGTCTGCACCGGCAACACCTGCAGAAGCCCGATGGCGGCCGGGATTTTGAAAAAAATGCTGGCGGACGAGGGAATCGAAGGGGTTTCCGTTCTCTCCGCAGGAACGGCGGCTTTGGAGGGGATGCCGGCGACCGATTTGGCCGTCTCCACCTCCGCCGACTGGCAAATCGACATCTCCGCTCACCGTTCCAAACCCGTCACCGACGAGCTCGTGAAGGAGGCCGATTTGATTTTAACGATGACGCCGGAGCACCGGGAGGAGATTTTGTCCCACGACCCGGAGGCGGCTTCCAAGACCTTCCTTCTGAAGGGGTTTCCCGGCTCAGGGAAAAACGACCCGACCCTGTACGTCCGCGATCCCATCGGCGGCGGGCCTTCCGAATACCAGCGCGCCTTTCTGGAAATCGAGGAATCGCTCCGGCGGATTTTCTCCAGTATTTTGCAAAAGGCGGGGAAGCGGTGATGTTTTTCATGATTCTCCTGCTTTCGCTTTTCTCTTCGATTGCGGAAGCAAATAGTCCTTCCCCCGATTCGGCGCAGGCCGCCGCGCCCCAAGACACCGCCGGGGTTTTGGCGGATACGAACTATCTGCCGCCCCTGCGGGTTTTGCCCAACGAGTCGTTCGGGCCGGGGGAGTATCTGGAATACGAGGTGGGGTACGGGTTCATCAAGGCGGGCGTCGCCACGCTCGAAGTGCGGCGGGAGGTGAACTACAAGGGGTTCAAATCGCTGGAGCTGGTTTCCACCGCCAAGTCGTATCCGGCGCTTGCCAAGCTGTATTACGTGGAGGATTACAACTATTCCGTTCTGGATTACCACGGGCTGTTTCCCTGGCGGTATCAAAAGGACGTGCATGAGGGGCGCTACAAGGCGTTCCGCTGGGCGGATTTTGACCAGAAAAACAAAAAAATCTTCACGGCCAAGGACACGATGGAGGCCGAGGATTTTGTGCAGGATGCCTTGACGGCGCTTTATTACACCCGCACGCTTCCGCTAAAAGTCGGGGAGACCGTTTCGATGGAGGTGTTTTCCGACGGGAAAAAATACAACCTCGAAGTGAATGTTATAAAAAAGGAAAAGGTCACGGTCCCCGCCGGGACTTTTCGCACGGTGGTCGTGGAGCCGCTGTTGAAGACGCCGGGGATTTTTCAGCAGACCGGGAAGCTGAAGGTCTGGCTGACGGACGACCGGCTGCGGCTGCCGGTTTTGATGAAAAGCCGCGTTCTCATCGGCTCCATCTCGGCGCAATTGAAGGTTTTTAAATTGGGGGAAAGAAGATAGTTTTCCGCAAAAACGGGGGTGTTTTTGTTGCGATTTTGAATTTTTGGGCGGATTTGTAGCGGGAGGTTTTTGAGGGCTGCAAAATCGGGGGGATTTTGCAGGGGGAAATGCAACCTCCCCTTAATCCCCTCCTTCGTAAGGAGGGGAGAAAAGGCAACCTCTCCCTGACCCTCTCCTACAAGGAGAGGGGACAAGAGGAAGCAGATTCCACTCCAAAAAGGGAGCGAAAAGGCAACCTCTCCCTGACCCTCTCCTAAAAGGAGAGGGGACAAGAAAGACGGAGATTAGAGATCAGAGATTAGTGATTCGTCCGCTCGTCACCTCCATTTTAAAGACGATTATTTAAGGGAAGGGAGGGGCGGAGCG
>DATLYY010000044.1 GCA_035574275.1 Verrucomicrobiia bacterium | reverse complement strand
CGCTCCGCCCCTCCCTTCCCTTAAATAATCGTCTTTAAAATGGAGGTGACGAGCGGACGAATCACTAATCTCTGATCTCTAATCTCCGTCTTTCTTGTCCCCTCTCCTTTTAGGAGAGGGTCAGGGAGAGGTTGCCTTTTCTCCCCTCCTTACGAAGGAGGGGATTAAGGGGAGGTTGCATTTTCCCCTGCAAAATCCCCCCGATTTTGCAGGCCCTCCAAAAGATTACCCTTTTTTTGCCCATTTTTCCAAATTCACAACTTTTTCCCCACTGTTTTTGCCTTTCACTAATCCCTAATCCCCAATCCCTGATCCCTGTTTTATTTCCGCTTGCTTCCCCCCCAATCCGGCCTTATCTTTATAGGGTTAAATTAGTTTAAAAATTTTTGAAAGGACGGCTATGGCCAAAGTCGAGTTGAAGTCGCTTATCCGCAAACTGAACAACCCCTGCCACAAGATTTTGGAAGCCGCCGCCGGGCTTTGCGTCTCGCGCGCCCACTACGAAATCACCCCCGAACATCTTTTTTCCAAAATGGTGGAGGATTTGACCGGCGACGTCGCCTTGATTTTGCGCCGCTTCGAAATCGAAACCCCGCGATTGGTTTCCGCTTTGCAAAGGGATTTGGACGATATGAAATCCGGCAACCCCGGCAAGCCGGTTTTTTCGCCTTTGGTGCCGGAATGGTTTCAGGAATCCTGGCTGGTCGGCTCGGTCGATTTCGGCTTGACCGAACTGCGCACCGGCGCCCTTTTTGCCGGGCTTTTGGAAAACCCGCATAGATATTTGACCGGCCGGGCCGGGGATTTGATTGACGAAATTTCCAAGGAGCAGTTGAAGAAGGAATTTTTCGACATTGTGGTCTCCTCCGCCGAGGAAAAGGACACCCCCAAGCCGGCCAAGCCGGGGGAGGAGGGGGCGCCCGCCGGGGATACGGCTTTGGCCCGCTTTACCACCGACTTCACCGCCCGCGCCAAAAAAGGGGAAATCGACCCGGTCTTCGGCCGGGACGTGGAGATTCGCCAGATTATCGACATCCTCGCCGGGCGCAGAAAGAATAACCCCATCGTCGTCGGCGACCCGGGCGTGGGCAAAACCGCCGTGGTCGAAGGACTGGCCCTGCGCATTGCCGAAGCGGACGTTCCCGATTTGCTGAAAAACGTTTCGCTTCTGGGGCTGGATATGGGGCTTTTGCAGGCCGGGGCGGGGGTGAAAGGTGAATTTGAAAACCGTTTGAAATCGGTGATTTCGGAGGTAAAGGGCTCCCCCAAGCCGATAATTTTGTTCATTGACGAAGCGCATACTCTAATCGGCGCCGGCGCGGGAGCGGGGGGCTCGGACGCTTCGAATCTTTTGAAACCGGCTTTGGCGCGGGGGGAACTGCGGACGATTGCCGCCACCACCTGGTCGGAGTACAAAAAATATTTTGAAAAGGATGCCGCCCTGGCCCGCCGCTTCCAGCTGGTAAAGTTAGATGAACCCTCGGTGGATTCGACCGTCTTGATGCTGCGGGGGCTGCGGGAGAAATACGAAAAATATCACAACGTCACCCTTTTGGACGAGGCCTTGGTTTCCGCCGCGCAGCTTTCCTCCCGCTACATCTCCGGCCGGCAGCTTCCGGACAAGGCGGTGGACTTGGTGGATACCTGCGCCGCGCGGGTAAAAATCGCGCTCTCCTCCAAGCCCGCCAACATCGACGATTTGGAACGGAAGATTCAAGCCCTCGAACGGGAGCGCTCGGCTTATCTGAAAGACCAGTCCGTGGGGGCGGAGGTGGACGGCAAACGGCTTTCCGAAATCGCCCCGGAAATCGAAAAGCACCGCGAAAATTTGAAGGGGCTTGTCGACCGCTGGCAGAACGAGAAAAAACTGGTGGATGAATTTTTGGCCACCTGCAAAAAATTAGTCGAAGAGGCCAAAAAAACCGGCGCCGAGGGGAACGGGGATTTGTCGCAAAAGCTGAAAGCGGAGCGGGATAAATTGGAAAAAGTGCGCGGCAAGGATGTCTTGATTCCGGTGGAAGTGAACCCGGAAGTGATCGCCCGCGTGGTTTCCGACTGGACCGGCATCCCGGTCGGCAAAATGGTGGCGGACGACGCCTCGGCGGTTTTGAACTTCGATTCCAAACTGAAGGAGCGCATCAAGGGCCAGGATTATGCCGTGGAGATGGTGGCGAAGGGAATCCGGGCCTCCAAGGCGGGCATCAACGACCCCTCCAAGCCGATCGGGGTTTTTCTTTTCGTCGGCCCCTCCGGCGTGGGCAAAACCGAATGCGCCCTCGGCGTGGCGGATTTGCTTTTCGGCGGGGAGCGGTTCATCACCACCATCAATATGTCGGAGTTTCAGGAAAAGCATACGGTATCCCGCCTTATCGGCTCCCCACCCGGTTACGTCGGCTACGGGGAGGGGGGGGTTCTGACGGAAGCGGTGCGCCAGCGCCCCTACTCCGTGGTGCTTCTCGACGAAGTGGAAAAGGCCGACCCGGAAGTGATGAATCTGTTCTATCAGGTTTTCGACAAGGGGATGCTTTCGGACGGGGAGGGGCGGCTGATCGACTTCAAAAACACGGTGGTCTTTATGACCTCCAATCTGGCGACGGACTTAATCACGCAGATGGGGTTTGCCAAGCCGCGTCCCACAGCCGAAGAGATTACAACGGCCATCCGCCCTACCTTAAACAAACACTTTAAGCCGGCTTTAGTCGGGCGGATGACGGTGATTCCGTTCTTCCCCTTGCCGCCGGAGGCCTTGGCGGAAATCGTCCGCTTGAAACTGAACCGGCTGGTTGCCCGCCTTTTCGACAGCCACAAAATGAAGCTGGTATACGAGGATTCGGTGGTGGAGCAAATCACCAACCGCTGCCGGGAGGTGGAAACCGGGGCGCGCAACATCGACCATATCATGCAGGGGACGCTTCTGCCGAAAATATCCACCGAGCTTTTGCAGCGGATGAGTTTGGGCCCCCTGCCGGAAAAATTGACTTTGGGAATCGACGGCGGCGGGGAATTCACCTTCCGCTTTTCGGAGGGGGCGCCGGCGGCCTCCGCAACGGAGGCCGAAACGGTCGGGATGGCTGGCTAAGTGGCGATACTGCGGAGGGGCCTCGAGGCCGATTTTCTTTTTGAATCCAAGGGATACTCCGGCGATTTGCGGGTGGTCGGCTTCACCGGCAAAGAGGAGCTTTCCCGCTTGTTCAATTTCCAACTGGAGCTCGCCAGCGAGGACTGGGAAATCGATTTGAATGCCGTCGTGGGCCAGCCCGCCTCGCTCACCATCAAAAGCGTGGAGGGGGAACGGGTAATCCACGGCATCGTTTCCTGGATGGAGGGGGGCGGCAAAGGGGAAAAGTTCGCCCCGTACAAGGCCACCTTGGTGCCGGAGTTCTGGCTTCTTTCCCGTTTGTACCGCTCCCGGATTTTCCAAAAAATCACCGTCAAGGATATCGTGCAGGAGGTGTTTAAAGGGGCCGGCATCCCCACCAGCCGCTTCCGCTTCGCCTTGAAGCGGGCGCTCCCGGCCCGCGAGTACTGCGTGCAGTACCGGGAGACGGACTGGGATTTCGTCTCCCGCCTTTTGGAAGAGGAGGGGATTTTCTACTTCTTCGAGCAGAAGGATAAAGAAACGGTTTTGGTGATGGGGGATTCGGTGGATGCCAACGTGGCGATCGGCAAACCGGAGAAAATCCCCTTTCGGGAGCCCTCCGCCACCGGCGCCGCCAAGGAGGCGGTGTACGAGTTCCGCTTTGCCCAGGAGCTGAAAAGCGGCAAGTATGCCTTAAAGGATTACAACTTCACCCGGCCGGACGTTTTGGTCGAGGGGGAGGCGAAGGCCAAGCGGGATGACAAACTGGAGATTTACGACTATCCCGGCTACTATGTCGTGGCGGAATCGGGCGGCGTCTCGGACGCGGAGAAATTCAAAAGCGGGGATTTGACTTCTCTGGGAAAGGATATCGCCCAAATCCGGCTGGAGGAGGAACAGGCCACCCGCTGCCGGGCGGAGGGGCTGGCCCTTTGCCGGCGCTTTTTGCCGGGGTTTTTCTTTGAGCTGGCCGACCACTCCCGCTTCGGCGGCAAATATTTATTGACTTCCGTCACGCACACCGGCTCCCAGCCCGCCGTCCCCGCCGCCGGCGCCCCGAAAGTCACCTATCAGAATCAATTCACCTGCATCCCCAAGGAGGTCGTCTTCCGCCCGGCCCGCATAACCCCCAGACCGGTGGTGAAGGGGGTGCAGAACGCCTGGGTCACGGGGCCGAAGGGGGAGGAGATTTACACCGATTCCTACGGCCGGGTGAAGGTGCAGTTCCCCTGGGACCGGCAGGGGAAGAAGGATGACAAGACCTCCTGCTGGGTGCGGGTCTCCAGTCTCTGGGCCGGCAAGGGGTGGGGGGCGATGTACATCCCAAGAATCGGACAGGAGGTTTTAGTCGATTTCCTCGAAGGGGATCCCAACCGGCCGATTATCGTCGGCCGGGTTTACAACGGCGCCAACCTGCCGCCTTACAAGCTGCCGGATGAAAAGACCAAAAGCACGCTGAAATCGGACAGCTCCAAGGGGGGGGACGGGTTCAACGAAATCCGCTTTGAAGACGCCAAGGGGAAGGAGCAGATTTTCATCCACGGGGAAAAGGATTTGGACATCCGCATCAAAAACGACCGGCGGGAATGGATCGGCAAAAACCGGCATTTAATCGTCCACGAGGACAAGATTGAAAAAGTGGAAAAGGACCGCCACGAGAGCGTGGCGGGAAACCATATGGAGGCGATCCAAGGGGACCGAAGTTTGAAGGTGGAGGGAAAAGAGGCGATCGACATCACCGGCACCCACTCCATCACGGTGACCGGGGACGTGGCGGAGGTGTTCAAGGCAAACCACTCCGAGGAGACCACCGAACAGCATTTTTTGAAAGCCAAGGAAATAATTTTGAACGCCGACGAAAACATCACCTTGAAGGTCGGCGGTTCCCTTCTGGCCATCGACAAGGAGGGTATCAAGCTGGGAACCGGCGGGCAGCTCATAATCGAATGCTCCGGCAACGTGACCGTGAAGGCGGACGGGGATGTTTCGATGGAGTCCTCGGCCGGTAACAGCAGTTTGAAAGGGGCGCAGTCCCTGGCCCTGGAGTCGGACGCCTCGGTGGACCTTAAAGGGAAGACGGTTTCAGTCAAAGGGGATGCCTCCCTTGCCTTGGAAGGGGCCAAGACCGACGTCAAGGGGAGCGGGATGGTGACCGTGCAGGGGGGGATTGTAAAAATCAATTGAAGGTGCCAAAATGAATCCAAAGGACGGAACCGCTTGCAAGGCGGAAGCGCCGGTGGAACCGGCCGAGCCGGAAGAGGCGACCGCCTCCGACCCGGGGGAAAAACCGGAATCCCCCGCGGGGAGCGGATCGGAAAGCTCCTCTTCCGCCGCTTCCGGAGGGGAATCGGAAAAGAAAAAGGATGAGGAAATCACCTGGGTGGCCTTGGAGTTGAAGGACAAGGACGGGAAGCCGGTGCCGAACGAAAGCTACGAAGTGAAGCTGGCAGACGGCAGCGTCCGCACGGGGAAACTGGACAAAGACGGCAAGGCCCGGCTGGCGGGAGTCAAGCCGGGAAGCTGCGAGGTGCGCTTTCCGAAAATCGACAAGAAGGAATGGAAAAAAGCATAGGATAAATGGCCACCCAGCATCGCTGCAAGGACACCGACCACATCTCCAAAATCGCCGCCCAGCACGGCTTTGCCGACTGGAAAACGGTTTGGGACGCCAACGGCGAACTCCAATCGAAGCGCAAAAACCCCAATTTGCTCTTCAAGGGGGACAAACTGCATCAAGGGGACGTGGTCAAAATCCCCGACCCCAAAGCGGGCAGCGACTCCGGCTCCACCGGCTCGACTTTATCATTCGAACTGGTCGGGCAGAAACTTTTTTTGCGGCTGCGGATTTTGAAGGATGATTTCACCGCCCTGCCGAACGCCGACTACGAACTTTTCGTCGGCTGGACGGAGGGGGACGAGTTTTGGGCCAAACCGTTTACGGGGAAAACGGACGGCAACGGGCAGATTGAAGTGGAAGTTCCCCGTACGGTGCGAATGGGTCAGCTGCGGCTGCGGGTTCCGTTTCCCATGTCGGAGTCGGCCGGCACCTCCAGTCCGCCGCCAAACGGCGCGCAACGGGGGGATGTTCCGGTGGTTTGGAATCTGCAAGTCGGGGCGATGAACCCGATTCTGGAAAAAGCGCCGGACGCCCCCTGCATCTCGGGGGTGCAGCAGCGGCTGAACAATTTGGGGTTGAATACCGGCCCGATCGACGGCATCAAGGGGCCGAACACCACCGCCGCCATCAAGGCGTTCCAGAAACTTTTCGGCCTTTCCGAGTCGGGGAACGCCGACCAGCCCACCCAGCAAAAGTTGGAAGAGGTTCACGACAAGCCGGACTCCATCAAGGGGCCGGCGCCGGCCGCCACTGCTTAACGAATGCCTCCGGATCCTACCGCGCCCCTGCCGCCATCGGAACGGCTCCCCACCAAGCCGACCGACATCGGCCAGGTCGCGCCCGATTTCGACGACCGCAAGCATTTCAACACGCTGGTCATCCGCCCGCAGTACCGCATCACGCTCCGTTTGGGGGAAATCGAGGATTTGTTTCCGAACAAACCGGATACGGACAAGGGACGAATGGAGCGGATGCAGGTCTTGGGGCTTTTTTACCTGCCGCTTAAGCATAAGAAGGCCGCAACCGCCCTGCCGGTCGCCTGGGATCATTACAAGAACAAAATTTTGAACAACGCCTCCGACGCGCAGGCGGACGCCGATATTCAAGACCGGCTGAAAAAGTGGGTCATCGCCGGCGGTGCGCTACCCGCTCCGGCCGGGGAGGGAGCGACGCCGGGGGAGGCGAACTTTGCCAAGCTGCGGCTGCCGGGGGGATACACCTTTGTCAACACGCTCGGCGGGGCGGCGGCGATCAATTTGAACCGCGACTCCAAATACCCTCTCGATTTCGGCGCCAACATGCACCGGGTGGAGGATTTTTACTACAAGGACAACCCGGTTTTGGGAAAAATTCCGCTCGTGGCGAAGGTGGAAAAACGGGCCGACGACCAGGGGCAGTGGCGTCCCGCGGAGGGGGTGCACGTTTATTTCCAGCTCCTGCCCCCGTACGACCTGCCCGCCTTTGACCCGAACCGGGGGTGCAACCAGCAGTTGAACCGCCCGCCGCTTCGGGAATCGACCGTCGGGCCCCCCGCGGTGGCGACCGGACGGGGCCCCAAAAAATTGAACGACGCGGAGGAGTCCCGCATCGCCGCCGTTCCCTCCGACCCGCAGAGCGGCAACTGCCCTTCCGACCGAGGGGGGAAACGGGGAAAGCCGGTGGCGGGAAATATTTTTGAAACCACGAGCCAAAAGGGGTTTAACGAGCCGCACTCCGGGCGGGATTTGCCCCACAAGCCGTATCCGGTGGCCCAGTCGGTAAACCCGGCCGGCGCCAGCCACGCCCATGCCGTCAAAGCCGTAAGCAACGAGGATGGAGAGGCGGGGGTGATTTTCATGCCTTCCCGCGCAGGGGGGGACCGTTACCGGCTGCGGGCCTACATCGGCCCCAAGACCCTGCCCTCCGACGGCACCGGGATGGAAGGGGTGCGGGTCGATACGGGAACTTTGGTCATCTGGCGCAACATCCGCATCAGCCGTTACATCCGGCAGCCGGCGAACGCCCCGGAAGCGGGGCTTTTGGCGCAGGCCAACCCGGCGCCGTACAACCTGGCCACGGTAAACGATTATCTCCGCTCCGTGCGGGTGGTGGACGGCGGCGGCAACAACGTGGGGCTGCCGACGGCCGATTTTTCGGCCCAGGGGAACGCATCCAACGTTTTCGACGGAGTCGTCAAGCAGTTTGCCCGCGGGTTCTGCGAGGTGGAGATCGACCGGGCGGCGCAGCTGCCGGAGACCTTATCGCAGGCGGACTGGGCCGCCGCCCGTCAGCAGGCGGTGACGGACGCCTCGGCCGCCCAGCCGGCCTTGAACACGAATTACGACTTGACCATTCTTTTCTGCATGGAGGCCGGCTCGCCGGTGAACGTGAACAACGCCGTTTGCCACGTGCCGATGCGAACGGCGGAGGCCTACAACGCGCAGCTGCCGGCCGGTTCCCCGCGGGCGATGACCATTCAAGCCGGCGGCGGGGCTTCGCAGGCGGACCGAAACAACATCGACACCCTTTTCTGGGACGTATTGATGGCCGGTTTTCTGCGCTCCCTTTCCAAAAACGGCTACCTGCCGGGGATTACCGTAATCACCGGCGGTTTTGGCGCCACCTGGCAGGTATTGCGGGGGCAGCTGGCACGCAACAGCGGCGTGGCGGTGGAGTACCGCGGGGCGTTCGTCTGGCTGGGGCAGGCGGCCTATCCCACCGCCCTCAACGTTCCGCAACCGGCGATGACCTACGATTTCACCAGCAACACCTGCCACGAGATCGGACATACCATCTACCGGCAGCACGGGCCGGGGAACGACCCGGGCCGCAGCGCCGGCGGGGGGGCCAACGCCACGGTGCACGATCCTTTGGCCGACAACATCTGCGTGATGAGTTACCGGAGTTGCGAGGGGCAGTTCTGCGCCAAGTGTTTGTTCGCTTTCCGAGGATGGAACATAGCGGGAATGACCCAAGTGTGAAGGAGAAAACGTGTGGAAAATCGGAACTTTGGTTATCTTGGGCCTGGCCGGGGCTTGCCGGCCGGCGGAGGAGACAGCAATGGCTTTGGACGTTAAACTGACGGTCGAAAAAACGGAGTTTCTGTTCCAGGAAAGCCCGCGCTGTCTGCTTGTTCTGACCAACAGCGGAAAGGACACCATCCAAATCTCCAACCCGGTCTCCAGTTTGACCATGCCGGTTTACCGCCTGACGGATTCCCGCACGGGGGAGGAGAGTGTTTTTCAGAAAAAGCCCTCCGAATGGGAGGAGGATATCCGGGAGCCCCTGCCGCCGGGAAAATCTTTGGAGCGGGGATTTTTCCTTTTGGACGAGATTAAAATCGCCGCGCCGGGGAGCTACCGTCTCTCGGTTCTCTACGAGTATGATGCCGGAAAAAGGGCGGAATCGCCCCCCCTTAAATTAAACGTCTTGCCCGCGACGCCGAAAAATCTTTCGCTCATCGGCAACGGCCCTTGGGGGAGCATCGCCGTACAGTACGGCGCGTGGGTCAATTTGGCCGCCGACCCGCCGCAAATCATGCGGACGCACTTTGAGTCGCTGCCGGGGGGAGGAGTGCGGGCTACCCACGCGATTGCCAAAGCGGAAGTGGAGGCCCGGCCGGTGCTTTCCGCCCCTCCCAACCGCTCCACGGCCAAAAGCCACTGGGTCGGCTGGCTGGATGAAAACTATTTGCGGTTCGCCCATTTTGACGAGAACATGGGGCCCTCCCCGGCCGGCAAATTCGAGCTTCCCAAACTGGAGCTGGAAATAATCACCCCGCTCCATTCCGATCCGGTAACGGACACGCGGGTGCGCCCGAATGCGGCGGCCTTAATCTGGATGGGGGATCCGGACGGGACGCGCTCCGGATTGCAGGTCGTCGAACTGGCGCCCAACAAGGCAACCGCGGGAGGGACCGTCAATCTGCCGGGGGCGCGGCCGGGCTGGATTGCAAGCTTTGAACGTTCCAACGGGACTCCCTTTGTCCTCCTTGCGCAATCCTCGGGCGAGAAAGTGGTTCTCTCCTCCCTTCCCTGGCCGGACAAGGAAAGGGGGGGGACGCTGCCCGCCAAGCTTTTTGAATGGAGGGGGAAGTTCGCCGCGGCGGGAGCAACCATCGACGCCGCCGACGCGGTTCTGGGGGCGGTTTTACTCTGGACGGGAAAGGGTGAAACCTTGGAACTGGTGAACTGGAGCTGGGACGCGAAGGGTTCGTTTGCCGAAGGAGAGAAGCAGAAAGTGGAATGGGAGTACGGAAAAAAACTGGACTCCGCATTTGTGCGGGTGAATTCCAGGGGAGTTCCCGTGGCGGTGTTGCGGGATGGCGACGGCAACTGGTCGGTTTTCACCGGCGAGGAAAAACCGGCCCCCCTGCCGGGGGCTTATGCCCAGACCAAGCTGCCGTTTGACATCGCCTTTTTGGGAGGAACGGAGCCGGTGCTCATCGGGGGGCGGAATCAGATGGGGTTTGAGATGATTAAACTGGACGGGAGCCCGCTCCCGGCCAAGAGGCGTTAGCGATGCCTCCGGCCGCACGAGTAGGGGATATGCATGTCTGCCCGATGCAGACCCCGGGAACGCCCCCCATACCGCACGTGGGAGGGCCGATTCTTCCTCCCGGAGTCCCGACCGTGCTCATCGGCGGAGTGCCGGCGGCCGTCGTTGGGGGAATGTGCGTCTGCGTGGGACCGCCGGACTCCATCGTGAAGGGCTCCGCCACGGTGCTGATTGGCGGGATGCCGGCCGCCCGGATGGGGGATTCGACCGCCCATGGCGGAACCATCGTCATGGGTTTTCCGATGGTGCAAATCGGCGGGTAGAAGTTTCAGCCGCGAAGATAGGGTTCGACTTTCCGGTTGAAAATATCCGCGCCGTTCCCCATTTCGGGCAAGTTGCTTTTGGATTCCGCTAAAATTTCTAAAAACCCCTTTTTGGGGGATTTAATTCCTAACTCTTCAAAATAATCGAGCACCCGGCCGGCAAATTTTAAAATCAACACCGATTCCAGGCCGGAAATATCGTCAAAAAACCAGCCGCAGCTCGAATACATCAAAAGCGCATTTTTTTGAAGCTCCAAATGCGAAGCCGCTTTTGTCTTGGCGTTTTTCGAGGAGGTTTTTACATGCTCCGCCAAGAATTTTGGAAGCGTTTTGGGGTTCAGGATTACCTCCACATAAGCGTCGCGGGCTTTCCAAGGATCGGTAAAAAGTCCGGCGTCCTCAAAGAAATGTGCGGCTTGGTCGCGCAACAAGTCGAGGGCCTGCCGCAAAGGGCCCCTCCAGGCCTGGTTCCAGCCCTCTTTTTGGTACACCCGGCAGCCGCAGTCGGCGTACCAGCGTCCCAAGCCGTGCGGGCAGCTCCAGGCCGTGCCTTTGCCGTCCGGCCCTTTTTTGATTTCGACTTCCATTGCCGGGGGATGGTGCTCCAAATACTCGGAAAAGTTGGTTATCCAAAACCCCCGTCTGGGGGCTTCTTCCTCAAGCGCATAGGCCAGACCGCGCTCGCCGTAGCGGAAGTGGTGGCCGAACGATTCGCCGTCCACGGCGGCGGAAACGAGCCGCCGTCCGGGGGCAAGCTGCGCTTCGAACCGGTCGATTAGAGTTTGGCTGGAAATGAGAACACCCTCGAAGGCGATGGCTTTAGAAACTGCGTCATTGTAAAAGAAAACGGCAATCGAGCGGCCGGAGCCGTCCGGATGAAGGCAACGGTAGGGAATGCTTGTGTCAAGGTTTCCATTGCCAACGTCCGTTCCCCCCGAAGCGGGGGCTCCGGGGCTACCCAAGGGTGATGCTTTGGGATTCCTAACGGATAGTGCGGGAACTGTTTTAACGGCGGCAGCTTGGGCGGGGGAAAGGATTACGTATTTGAGGCCCGCATCGATTAAAACCCCCAATGTTTCCTCGTTGCAGGCGGTTTCCGGCAGCCAAAGGGCCTCCGGTTTGCGGCCGAATCGGTGTTTGAACTCGGCCATTCCCCAGCGCACGAGGGTCCGCCGGTCGCGGTCGTTGCAGAGGGGCAGAATGGCGTGGACGTAGGCCTGCGCGATGGCATTGCCGTGTCCGCCGCGCGACCGGGCGCTTTGGCGGTCGGCGTCGATTATTTTTTCGTACGTTTCCGAATGAAACCGTTCCAGCCAGGAAAAGAGTGTGGGGCCGAAGTTGAAGCTGATGCCGGAGTAGTTGTTGACGACTTTGAGAACTCTTCCGCCCTCATCGAGAATTTCAGCAAACGCGTTGGAGCGATAGCATTCCTGAAAAATCCGCTCGTTCCAGTTGGGGAAAGGATGGGCGGAGGGCTCGGCTTCAATTTCCCCCGTCCAAGGGTTCCCCCTTGGGGGCTGGTAGAAATGGCCGTGGATTACGAGAGCGGGTTGGCTGTCGCGCACGGCGAGAATATAGGCGCAACCACCCATAAATCAATTTTTCCGTTGACACGGCCGATATTGGTATTAGATTGGGATGTGCACTAAAGTGTACATATAAGGAGAGGAGATGTCCGTATCGATTTTGAGCACCACGGAAGCCCGGAAAAACCTGCTGGAGATGGTGGATAAAGCGGGGAGGGCCTACAAGCGGTATTTGCTGACCAAGAAGGGAAAACCGGTGGCGGTTTTGATGAGCGCCGAGGAGTATGAAGGATGGCTGGAGACCCTGGAGCTGGCCTCCGATCCGGAGTTCAGCAAGGCGCTGAAGGAAGCCAAAGCGGATGTGCGCGCCGGGCGAATTTATTCCTATGAAAAAGTGACCGGTAAAAAGCAGAAAAAATAGATTTGACCTACCGGATTCTTTTCACCCGGCGGGCTAACAAGGACTACGAGACCCTTTCGGAAGCCGTTAAACCCCGGATTCTGGCGGCGCTGGATGAAATCGCCCGGGCGCCCTTCAAGGAGGGCAAACCGCTGAAAGGGGAGATGAAGGGTTGCTTTTCCCACCGGATGGGGAATTACCGCATCGTTTACCAAATCCAGGCCAAGCAAATAGTTGTTCTGGTTTTGACCATCGCGCATCGCAAAGAGGTGTATCGTTAAAGGGTTTCGTTGCCCCTTGACGGTGCAAATGGTATCTTCAAACGGAAAATTCAAGCGCCGGAGTGGCGGAATGGTAGACGCAAGGGACTTAAAATCCCTCTCCGTTTCTGCGGAGTGCCGGTTCGAGTCCGGCCTCCGGCATGAAATACAGAGATTAGAGATTAGAGATTGGAGATTTGAGATTAGTAAAAACTAAGGCCGCTTACTCTGGCTAAACGACCATAAGTTTTAAAGCTTATTAAAGTGTTACTTTAAGAACACCGCCCGCTTGATGTCGGAGAAATCATGCGATTTTAAGCGGTAGAAGTAAATTCCCGAACCGACCAACTGTCCGGAAGAAGTTCGGCCGTCCCAAACCGCGGAATGCGCCCCGGCCGGAAGTTCCCCATCCACCAAAACCCGAATCTTTTGCCCGACCACGTTGAACACCTCCAATACGGCATGTCCAGAACGGGGGAGGGCAAAGTCAATCTTTGTCGTCGGGTTGAACGGGTTGGGGTAGTTCTGGGATAGCCGGAAGGAGCGGGGGCGGTTGCCCGGCTCATCCCCCACGTCGGTGGTGACGTTCAACCGCACCGGTATGAAACGGGGGGAATTAAGCGCACCGGCGGCCTCGATTCTTATCGTGTCCACATAGGTCAGCGGGTTCAAGTCGGTGTTCACGGAAACGGTGATGGTTCCATCGTTGGTGCCGGAAGGAGGGTTGATGGAAAGCCAGGGAGCAGCGTGCAGAATGGTCGCCGTCCAGTTCAAGGGCAACTGGCCGCCGTTGGAGATGTCGATAAACTGCGGCGGAATCGATTGATTTCTTTGGGCGTTGAAATCGAGCGACGTTTGCGAAATCTGCAGCGAGGCGGGGGTCAAAACCGGCGCAATGTTCAAATTCACGGTGACCGTGGCGGGAGAGCCGGAGGCGCCGGAGGCCGTGATGGTCAAATGCCCCGTATGGGGGCCGGCGGACAAACCGGCAATGGAGACCGAAACGTTTACGCTCCCCGCGTTCGTGCCGGAAGCGCTGGCGGGAGAGAGCCAGGGCTGGTCGGAGACAAGATTCCAGTTCAAATCCCCGCCGCCGCCGTTATAGATGGCCAAGGGTTGGGACGGGGGATCGGCCTGCCCCTCGGTGGCCTCGAAGTTCAAAATGTTTTCGGAAACCTGAAGCACCGGCACCGGTGGGGCAGTAATTAGAAAGTTTATCACAACAGCCTGCGGGGAATTCGTAGCCTGATTGGAATAGACCTGCAGGGTGTGGCTGTAGAAACCCGGAACCAGACTTCCGGGCACGGCGGTCAACTGCACATCCGTGGGGGCCAGAGCCGGACCGGGCGGGATAACCGAAAGCCAAGAAGGGATACCGGAGCCGAAAGACCAAGTCATGTCGCCGCTCCCCACGTTGCGAATCTCCAGCGTCTGCGGCGCACTGGAGCTTCCCCCCTGACTGGCGGAAAAGTTAATCGTATCATCCGGGTTCAGGGAGATGACGGCCGTTTGCGCAGAAGTAATGGTTAAAGAAATCCGCACTGAATCGGGGGAATTGGTGGCCTGATTGGAATACACTTTCAAGTAGTAGCTGTAGGTGCCCGGAATCAAATTGCCGGGGAGCGCGGTTATCTGCACGTCCGCGGGAGCCGTCCCCGGTCCGATCGGCAAAACAGAGAGCCAAGAGGGATGGCCGACGCCAAAAGCCCAACCCATCGTCCCGCTGCCCGTGTTGCGGATTTCCAAAATTTGCGGCGGCGGGGGCGAACCCCCCTGTTGGGCGGTAAAATGGAAGGAATCCGGCGAAAGGGAAATAAAAGCCGACTGGTTCGGGGCGACGGTAAAGTTGACTCGCACGGAATCCGGAGAGTTCGTGGCTTCGTTCGAGAAAACCTTGAGTGTGTGACTGTAGGTGCCGGGCGCCAGATTTCCGGTCATGGCGGTCAACTGTAGGTCGCTGGGGGCCGTGGAAGGACCCGCCGGGATGACCGAAAGCCAAGAGGGAATACCCGATCCGAGCGACCATCCCATTGTGCCGGTTCCAGTGTTGCGAATTTGCAAAATCTGGGGAGGCGGGGAAGAGCCCCCCTCGACAGCAAAGAAATTAAAGGTGTCCGGAGAAAGGGAAAGGACGGCCGTCTGGGGGGAACTGATGGTGAAACGAACCTTTACGGAATCGGGGGAATTGGTCGCCTGATTGGAATAGACCTTGAGCCAAAAGAGGTACGTGCCGGGAACCCGGCTGCCGGTGAGGGCGGTCAACTGCACGTCCGTCGGCGCCGTGGAGGGGCCGGGCGGAATCACCGAAAGCCAGGAGGGAATTCCTGATCCAAAGGCCCAGCCCATGGTGCCGGTGCCAGCATTGCGAATTTGCAAGGTTTCGGGCGCCGGATTGGCCCCTCCCTGCACGGCATTAAAAACAAAGGAATCCGGGGAAAGGGAAATTATTGCCGTTTGCTGGGCAGAGGCGGCAACCAAGGAGATCAAAACAAAAAGGGGGATGGCCAAAAGCGATTTCCGCATACCGTTTTTATCCTTTCAATTCAATCCGAGCTTTTATCATTGCCCCGTCTGCCCCCTCAGGCAGGCGAGAAATCGACGGTATAATACATCCCGCCCCGCATTCTTGTCAACCACCCTTTCTACTCATTAAAGGTAAGGCCAAAAACCGAAAAAGCAACCTTTTTTTGGAAGGGTGAAACCGTCCAGACCACCCTCGATTTTCCGATCTTTTCAAGGGGTAAAAATGACAAGACCGGCTCTTTTTGTCTTTCGTTAAAAGGAGAGGATGCATATCTTCGCCCAATCGATGAAACGACGCGCAGCATGACAACCCGGGCCAAAACCTTCCTTTCCAAAAGTTTTCCCTCCGATCCGGCGGTGCTGGAGGATTTTTACACCTGGCTGGAGGAGGCGCTCGGGAGGCTTGCGTTTGGGAAAAAGGAGGCCGACCGGGTGGTGATCGCCTCGGGAGAGGCGTTTTCGAACGCGTTGCAGCACGGCAACCGGGCCAACCCTCAAAAAAAAGTGGCGGTGGAGGTCAGTCTGGCCGGCTTGCGCCTCCGGGTGCGAATCGGGGATGAAGGACCGGGTTCCCCGCCCCATGCCTCCAAAAAAAGCGGGCTTTTCGACACTTCCGGGCGGGGTTGGGAACTGATGCACAAGCTGGCGGACGAGCTTTCCATCCGCCGGGAAAACGGGTTTTTCTGGGTGGAGTTATCCTTCAAAATGCCGAAAAGTTACACAGGGAAGTTTAAGGCCAATAGGGGGAAAAAGGGTGTTGGAAAAGTCCGTTCTGGTCGTCGATGACGAGCTTTTAATCCGCGATTTGCTGTACGATTTTTTTCTGGAAAAAGGATACAAGGTCTCGGTGGCCGATTCCGGGCCGGTGGCGCTGGAAAAATTGGGCAAGCAGAGCTTCGACGCGCTTTTGGTGGACTTAAAGATGCCGTCGATGGACGGCATCGAGTTTATCAAGGAGGTGCGCAAAAAGAAAATTGAAACGCCCGTGGTCATCATCACCGGCTTCCCCAGCCTGGAAACAGCCCTGGAGGCGTTGCGCCAGCGGGTGCATGATTACATCATCAAACCTTTCAACATCAACCAGCTTTTTGCCACGGTTCGCCGCGCGGCGGACGGCGCCAAACCATCCAGCGCTTCTTAATTCAATTGCCAAAACCCCGGCCGGCCTCTATATTTGCGGCCAAATGGAGAAAGAACTTGCCGAGCGGGTCAAGCTTTTTTCCCAGTCCTTTGCATCCTTAAGCCACTCCGTCCAGAAACTCACCCGGGAACAGGAAGAACTGCATCTGCGCTTCGGGGAACTGGCCGCCGTTCTGGAGCGGAACCACCTCGCCCACCGGAAAAGTCTGGCGGAGGAGGAGGCGCTTTCCCTTTTCCTGGACAACATCCTGGAGACCGTGCAGACCGGAATCGTGGCCGTGGATCCGGTCGGCGTAATCACCCTTTTCAATAAAGAAGCGGAGCGGATCTCCGGCCTTACGGCCAACGAGGTGCTCGGCCAGAAGTATGAAAAGTTTTTTCCCGTCCCGCTTTCCGTGCTCGAAACTTTGGCGGTCGGCAAAGTCATTACCGGGCGGGAAAAGCATTTGATGAATACGGAGGGGAGAAAGATTCCGCTTGGCGTTTCCACCGCGCTGCTTTACGACCGGGACGGCAACCTTTCCGGTGCCCTGGAAGTGATGACCGACCTATCGGCCTATAAAACCCTGGAAACCGAACTGGAGCAAAGCAAGACGATGGCTGCGCTCGGAGAAATGGCGGCGCTTGTTGCTCACGAAGTGCGCAACCCGCTGGCGGGTATTTCGGGTTTTGCCGGGCTTTTGAAACGTGAGCTGAAAGACCCCAACCTCGTAACCATGGTGGAAAAGATTTTACAAGGGGCGGCCGATTTGGAGCGGCTGGTTTCCTCTCTTTTGAGCTACACGAACCGGCTGGAGCTAAACCAGGAACCGTTGCCGCTCAAGGAACTTGTTGAACTCACCACGCGGGACCTCCAGGGGAATTTGGAAAGAAATTTGGAGCAAAAAGATCTGATTGTGCGGGGAGACGGGCAGTACTTGAAGATGGCCTTGCGCAATTTGGTCGAAAACGCCTTCCAGGCCTGCGGCAACGGAGGAAACGTGAAAATCACCCTCACCTCCGGCCAGCAGGGAAAGACGGCGCGGCTTTCGGTTTCCGACAACGGTCCCGGCATTCCCCCCGAAATACAAAAAAAGATTTTCACCCCGTTTTACACCACGCGGGAGGAGGGAACGGGATTGGGGCTGGCGATCGTCAAAAAAATCGTGGAGGCGCACCGGGGGCGGGTCTGGGTGGAATCCCTACCGCAAAGCGGGGCGACCTTTTATATTGAACTCCCTTTGTGGAGATAGGATGGCCGAACTTTTAATCGTTGACGACGAAAAGCTGGTGCGGGATTTTCTTGCCGAGACCTTAAACCA
Organism: Verrucomicrobiia bacterium; assembly: GCA_035574275.1. Lineage (NCBI taxonomy): Bacteria > Pseudomonadati > Verrucomicrobiota > Verrucomicrobiia > Verrucomicrobiia bacterium. Next base: position 27,314 of record DATLYY010000044.1, on the reverse strand, counting down.
GGCCGGCCATGCCGTGCGCACGGCGGAAAACGGGGAGGCGGCATTAAAGGAAATTGCCGACCGGGAGTTTGACCTCATTTTCACCGACGTCAAAATGCCGCAGCTTTCCGGCATCGAGCTATTGAAAGCCGTGCGCCAGAGTTCCCCTTTCACCTCGGTGGTCGTCATCACCGCCTACGGCACGGTGGCGGACGCCGTGGAGGCGATGAAGCTGGGGGCGTTCGACTATCTACCCAAGCCGTTCACGCCGGAGCATATCGAAGTCACGGCCAAAAAGGCGCTCGAATACCGACGCTTGCTTTTGGAAAACCGGCGGCTGAAAAAAGAACTGGCGGGGAAGTTTGAAAACATCATCGGCCGGACGCCGGCGATGAAGAAGGTTTTTGATTTGGTCGAGTCGGTGGCCCCCAGCCGGGCGACGGTTTTAATCGTCGGGGAATCCGGAACCGGCAAGGAATTGATCGCCCACGCCATCCACCATCTTTCGCCGCGCAAGGAGGCCGCCTTCGTCCGCACCAACTGTGCCGCTTTGCCGGAGGGATTGATTGAGTCAGAGCTTTTTGGCCATGAAAAAGGGGCTTTTACCGGCGCGTTACGGCAGACGCGGGGACGGTTCGAAATGGCGGACGGCGGGACCTTGCTTTTGGATGAAATATCCGAAATCCCGCTCGGGTTGCAAGCCAAGCTTTTGCGCGTGCTTCAAGAAAGGGAGTTTGAGCGGGTCGGCTCCGGTTATACGCTGAAAGTGGATGTCCGCGTCGTCGCCACCACCAATCGGAACCTGGACGAAGAGGTCAAAAAGGGGCGCTTCCGGGAGGATTTGTATTATCGCCTAAACGTCGTGAAAGTGGAAATGCCCCCCTTGCGCGACCGCCGCGACGATATTCCGCTTTTGGCGGCCCATTTTATGCAGAAGTATGCCGCCGAGAACGGAAAAAAAATCGACGGCATAGCCCCCAAGGCGCTTTCGCTTTTATGCGATTACCCCTGGCCGGGGAATGTGCGAGAACTGGTGAACTTTATGGAGCGGGCCGTGGTGGTGGCGCAGTCCAACATTCTTTTACCCTCCGATTTTCCCAAGGAATTGATTCTGGGGATTTCCGCCGGCGGGGAGGACCGACTGCGGCCGGGGGTGACCATCGAGGAAGTGGAAAAACGGCTGATTCTGAAGACGCTCGAAGCCGTGGACGGTAACAAAACCAAGGCGGCGCAGATGCTGGGGGTGACGGCGCGCACGCTGCACAACAAACTGGCGGAGTACGGGCTTAAAGACCGAGTGGAAGGGGAAAAAGTTCCTGCCGAGTAGTTTTCCGTCCCTGGATTTATCCAAGCTTAAAACGTATTCCATCGACCGCCGTTCCCACAAATCGACGATCGGTTCCTTTGCTTCCATTCCACCGCCCTCCAAAAAAATTGTGAAGTTTGTCGAGGGACTGCCGCAGATTCTGAAAGGGGAGGAATGGCGGAAGCTCCTTCGGTTCTGGCTTTCGTCCAAGAAAAAAATGAAAACCCGGTTGGTGATGTCCGGGGCGCATGTTTTGAAATGCGGGCTTTCCCCCGCGCTTATCGACTTGGCCGAGAAGGGGTTTATTTCCGCCCTGGCCCTGCACGGGGCGGGAGCCATTCATGATTTGGAAATCGCCTTTTTTGGACAGACGTCGGAAGAAGTGGCGGACACCCTTGAAGAGGGAAAGTTTGGAATGGTGAAGGAAACGGCGGAGCTCTTTGCGGCGGCGGTTTATTTGGCGGCGCGGCGGAACATCGGTTTGGGAGAAGCGTTCGGGGCGCACATCGAAAAGGCCAGAGCGCCATACCGGAAATATTCGCTGCTTTATAATTTTTACCGGCTAAAGCTTCCTGCAACCGTTCACGTCGCTTTCGGCACGGACACCGTGCACCAGCATCCCAATTTTCCGGCGGGGGAAACGGGGGATGCAAGCTGGCGGGACTTCAAGATAATGGCGGCGGCCGTTGCCGGTTTGCATAACGGAGGAATCGTCGCCAATTTTGGTTCGGCGGTGATTCTGCCGGAGGTTTTTCTTAAAACACTTGCTGTTGCGCGCAATATTGCCGGCTCGGTGAAGAATTTCACCGCGGCTAATTTTGACATGATTCAGCATTACCGGCCGAGCCAGAACGTGCTTTTGCGTCCGACGTTGAAATCGGGGCAGGCGTTTGCCTTTACGGGGCATCATGAGATTATGCTCCCGCTTTTGGCGGCAAGTTTGAAAAGCTATGAAAGGTTCAAAAGAAAATGAAAATTGTAGAATGCGTCCCCAATTTTTCCGAGGGAAGGAACAAAGAAGTCATTCAGGAACTGATTGCCGCCATCCAGAGGGGCGGCAAAGTCAAAATGCTGGATTGGGAGGCGGATGCGGACCACAACCGTTCGGTCATCACCTTTGCCGGTGAGCCGGAGGAGTGTGTTTCCGCCGCATTTGCCGGCATTGCCCGCGCTTCGGAGCTTATTGATATGGAAAAACACAAGGGGGAACATCCCCGCCTCGGCGCCGCCGACGTGGTGCCGTTCGTGCCGATTTCCGGCGTGACACTGGAAGAATGTGTCGAATTGGCGCGGCGATTAGGAAAACAGGTGGGGGAGGAACTCAAAATTCCGGTGTATCTCTACGAAGCGGCGGCAACAAAGCCGGAGCGGGTGAATTTGGCCGCCGTGCGCAAGGGGGAATACGAGGGGTTGAAGGAAGAGTTGGGGAAAAATCCGGAGCGGAAACCGGATTTTGGCCCGGAGAAGGTGCATCCCAAAGCCGGAGGGTGCATTATCGGCGCACGGATGCCTTTGATTGCCTACAACGTTTATCTGAACACGGAAGACATAAACATCGCCAAGCAGATTGCCAAAGTCGTCCGGGAAGCGGGGGGCGGGCTGCCGGCGGTGAAGGCGCTCGGTTTTGAAATCAAAGCAAGAAGGCAGGTACAGGTCTCTATGAATCTGACTAATTATCTGAAAACCCCACCGCACGTCGCTTTCGAGGCAGTCAAGAAGGAGGCGGAGAAGATGGGTGTCCAGGCGGTTTCAAGCGAAGTAGTGGGTTTGATTCCGCAGCCGGCTTTGGATGTGGCCGGCATTCATTATTTGAAACTGGAAAACTTTTCGGCCAACCAGATTTTGGAAGAGAAATTGCGCAAGGCCGGAATCGGCGTCGGTACTCCCTCTTTTCTTGACGAGGTAGCGTCCTCTTCCCCTGCTCCGGGTGGGGGGGCATCCGCGGCGCATACGGCGGCTTTGGCTTGCGCCCTGGTGGCGATGGTATGCCGGTTGACCATCGGCAAAAAGAAGTATGCCGGTGTAGAACAAGAAATGAAACAGACGCTCGAGACCGCCGAAACGCTCCGCAAGTACTTTGAGAACGCCGTGGAGGAGGATACCCGGGCGTTCAACGTGGTGATGCAGGCCTTGGGGATGCCCAAAGAGACGGAGGAGCAGAAGGGGGCCCGGGCACAGAAGATGGAGGAGGGGTCGAAAGCAGCTAACGTGGTTCCGCTCGCCGTCCTGGAGCGTGTGCCGAAGCTTTTGCGTTTGGCCAATACGGCAGCGGAAAAAGGTAACGTCAATGCCGTCTCCGATGCCGCCACAGCGGGGGCTTTGGCCTATGCCGCCGCCGAGGGGGCGTATTTCAACGTGCTTATCAATTTGAAAGGGATTTCCGACAAAACATACGTTTCCGAAACTCATTGGAAGGCCAAAAATTACCTGCAGGAAGCGATGGCGGAAAAAGAAAAAATGCGGCAAATTTCCGAGAAGCTATTATCTTTAGGGGATTGAACGGGCTTAAATTCGAGGAGCTTATGAAACGACTGTTTTCCACTGCCGCTTTGTTTTTTTTATTGGTCATATCTGCTTCCGCCATAACAACCCAGCAAGAGCAGTTAATCGTCGAAAATGTGCAGGCCGTTTTGGGGCAAACTGTACTGGAATTACCCGACACCATCCCCGTTCATCGCATCTGCGGTACGCCGACCTTGATGGAGGCCAAACAGCGTTTCAGCGAACTTTCGCCGCAGGCGCAAAGGACCTTGAGCCCCGCACTTTTTGCCCGGCCCGTTCTGCAGAAAAGCTACGATCCCCCTTCCGGCCGATTCCGAATTCATTATGATACCACCGGCTCCGGAGCGGTGCGCAACGCGCTCATCGATGCAAACTTGAACGGGGTTCCGGACTGGGTGGACACGCTCGGGTTTGTTCTGGATTCCATTTGGAACAAGGAGGTAATCCAGTTGGGCTTTTTTCCTCCGGTGAGTGACAACTTCTACACCCCAAACGGTGGAAATGGCTTATTTGACGTCTATTTAGATGAACTCGGCGGTTCGATTTTGGGTTACACAGCTCCTGATTCAGTTGGTGGGCCGTTTCTGGGAAGGCGCGCTACAGCCTTTATTGTTTTGGACAATGATTATGCAGGTATTCCGGGCTATACCGACCCGGACGGGCCGCGCCGGGCCATCCGAGTTACGGCGGCGCACGAGTTTTTTCACGCCATCCAGTTCGCTTATACGGTTTATGGCGCGGAAGCAGTGGGAGGAGATGTAAAACCGTACTGGTACGAGGCCTCGGCGGTCTGGATGGAAGAACAGATGTACAACGAAATCAACGATTACATCCAGTATTTGCCGTTTTGGTTTGATGCACCGCAGCTTTCTTTCCGAAGCTTTTCGCAGAATTTCGGGGGGGACCCGTACCGGGCCTTTCGGCCGTATGCTCTGGGGATTTACGGAATTTATTTGTCCAAGCGGTTCCCAAACCCCTCCTACGGCTACTCTGTCGTGCGGCGTGCTTGGGAGCGGATGGCCACCGTTACCGGATTCAACCTTTTTGCCGCACTTGACTATGCGCTGGGTTCCGAAGGTTCCAATTTCATTTCCTCCCTGCAGGAATTTTACCGCTGGAATTATTTTGTAGGGGGAAAAGTCCCCCTGAACGCCCCGGATACGCTATACGGCAGTGAGGCCGCCGCCTGGCCGACGTTTGAATTGTATGACGAGGTTGATTCCACCTCCAATTATCCGACCCAACATCCGGAAGTTTTTATCCCATGCAATCAGTGCCATCCCAACGTCATAAAATTTTTCTGCGCCCCCTGCAACGTAAACACGGTGGGGTTTCCCTGCAGTACCAAATGCCCGCCTTGCCGGTTTGTGCCCTACCAGCCGACCAGCATTAGCGTGATAAACTGCGTGAACGATTTGGAAGATCTTGGCGCTTCGTATTTGAATTTGCAGAATCCCGGGGGCGGTTCGTTCATGGAATTTGCCCTTGTTTCGGACACCTCGCGGGCGGCGCCATGGTTTGCAAGCGCCGTGGGATACAACACGGGCAGCCGCACCTACACTTTTTTGAGCAACCAGGCCACCGATCCTTCCGGGAAAATACCGGAGGTCTTTTTTGGGGACTTCGGCAACTATACCGAAATCGTGGTAATGGTGACCAACAGCGAGCTTTTGCCCGCGGGTTCCATCCGGCAGAACTCCGCCTATGCCTATTCGGCCAATGTGGACAGCGCCGCCCCGCCGGGTGTTACGCAGATTGTTGAAGGGCGCCCGAACCCATTCCGGACGCAAATCGATCCCTACGTGAAGTTCCCCATCGACTTGGATTCGCTTTCCGGCACGTGGGATATCTCACTTTTGATCTTTTCGACCTCCGGAGAAATCGTCTATCAAAAGGATTACGAACTACAGGGGGGATTTCCCTATTCGGAGACGGTCAACTGGGCCGGGCGGAACGGGAGCAACGAGCCGGTGTCGTCCGGGGTGTATTTCTGCAAGATTATCATGAAGGAAAAAGGGACTTCCCGAAAGGTTGAGAAGGTTTCCAAAATCGCTTTAATCCGCTGATTGGTTTGAAAGCCGCTCTTATTCTTGCGGGGTGCCTTTATTTTGGAGCGGCTTTTTGTTTGGCTTCGGAGGACGATACCGCCCAATCGAAGTTTATTCAAGAGGAACTGCTTTCGGCTTTTTCCAGCCCCATCCAGCTTGGCCGGGAGGAAACCAATTTCTACAATCCCGAAGACTTGGCGGCGCTACTTTTTTTCAAGCCCTCCATAGACATTTTTTCACTTGGGCCCTTCGGCCAGAAACGGGGGTTTTCCAACTGGGGACGGATTGGGAAGGGGGAGGAGATTTTGTATGAGGGGCAGAGCCGCGCGCCGATTTATTTGAACTACCCGCAATCCTCCGAGACCGATTTGACACCAATGCAGTTCGAGCAGGCGGATTCGGTCAGCTTTTTCGACCATCCGCTGGCCTCATTCCTTTTTGGTGCGCAAGCGCCGGCCTCCATTTACATTCACAGCGCTCCGGCAGATATCAAACAGCCGCTGGTTTCGGCGCGGTACAACAAGCGCAACGAGAACGCCAATCCGTTTTCATCCACCATCCAGTCCACGGCCATTTTCGATATTCGCCGACCCCTCGGCAACAAAGCGTTCGTCCGGGGAGTGGGCGGTTTTAGGAACCGTGACAGTACCGGATTGAACGACCAAACCGAAGTGCAGAACTATCATTTGTCCATTGAGAATCCGGACGGTTCCAAGAACCGTTGGCGGGGCGGCTATGAACTGGACCGGGATTTGGGGAAGATTGTTCCTCTTACCGGTATTCCCGACCCGTATTTGGGGAAAAACTTCCGGCGGGACGCCTTCTTTTTCAAAATGGATGGCCGGCTTTCGGCCAAAATGAGAGTGGAGGCCGATCTGCGCTATCAGCGCACAGACCAGAAGATTCTATCCACCGATTCCACTCTGCGTCGGCGGGTGGAGGAAAGAAGGCCTTTTTTTGGAATTGGTTTGAGCCGGGAGTCACGTCGCTCGCTTGCCAAGCTTTATGCCAACGCAAACGCCACCATTCTAAACCAACATCCGGGCCGGGCGGATGACTGGCAAGTCCGGCTGGGAGCGGTTTGGGCGGCCAAATTGGATGATAAAACCATCTTTTCGGTTATCGGGCAGGTCTCGGAGACCCGTCTTGAATCTCCCAAACCGGAGGGGTGGGCGGGGTTATCCCGTTCGTTGGGTACCCATCAAACCGTTTTTGTCACGGCATCCAGTCAGGTGATTTATCCGTCGGTTTTTGACCGATTTTTCGAACCGGTTGATGTCGGAACATATTCGGAACTTCCCAATTCCGGCCCCCCGGAGCGGAGCAACCGGCTGAACTTTGCTTATAAAATCGAAACCAAGCATTTTGCCGGTGGTTTTTCCCTGATAGCTGAAAGAAGTGATGATTATCTGGTTTGGGAAAACGTTGCGGGAAATTGGCAACCGAGCTTTCGGGGTGTGGAAGGGGGTGGAATAGAAAGCGGATTTGTATTAAAATTTTTGGGCGATTGGAAAGGCGGGTACGCCTTGCGGGCTTTACGCGACCGTTTGGATGAAGTCGGCCTGCCGCTTTCGGCCGAGCACCGAGCTTATTTACGATGGACAACGCCGGAGTTGAAACCGATTAAATCGCTTTCCTTTCGCTTCGTTCCGATGCTGCATTATTTCTCCGGGTTCGATGAAGACCTCGACCTTTCCACCTTTCGGCAGGAGGCTGGCTTGGTGCATATCAAGGCCATCGGTGCAGTCAAACATTTCAATTTCTTCTACTCCATAGAAAATGTTTTTGACCGGCGATACTTCCTGCGGGGGTCAATGCCGCAGCCGGGGCGGTCGTGGTTTTTCGGGTTCAACTGGAATTTGTGGGATTAGAATGAAACTGCCCTGGAAAATATGGGCGTGGGCGAGCTACGATTTTGCCAACACCATTTTTTCGATGAACGTGGTCTCACTTTACTTCGCCCAGTGGGTCATATTTGACTTGGGGCAGAAGGAGCTTTCGTACAGTTTATCCTATTCACTTTCTATGCTGGCGGTGGCTTTGACGCTTCCCATTCTCGGCTCGCTGGCGGACAAACATTTGTACCATCACCGGTTTCTGGTAATTTTTACCTTGATTTGCATCGCCACCACAACAGGGCTGGGATTTCTTGGCAATTCAGCGTTACCGGTCGCAACGATGGCCATATTTGCTTTGGTTCTTTTTGGCGTCGCAAATTATTTTTTTGAAGGGGGAATCGTCTTCTACAATTCGCTTTTGCCGGAGGTTTCCAAAGAGATGGGGATGGGGAAGACCTCTGGCATCGGTGTAGGGTTGGGATATTTCGGCACTATTGCCGGATTGTATCTGGTTCGACCGTTTGTGGCGGACGGGACACGGGCGGATGCGTTCATTCCGACGGCTATCCTATTTCTTCTTTTCTCGACCCCCATTTTTTATCTGGCCCGACATACGCGCCACGCCAAGGGGAGCCTGGTGGCGCCGACATATTCTTTTAACCTTTGGAAAATCCTGAAAGAAACCCGGCAGTATCCGGGGCTTACACGGTTTTTGATTGCAGATTTTTTGCTGGAAGACGCTGTCGTCACAATAATCATTTATATGGCCGTCTATATGCAAAAAGTGTATGCCATCCCGGACAACGTGAAGACCAATTATCTGGCGCTGGCGACCACGGCGGCCATCGCAGGGGCTTTCTTGGCGGGGTGGGTGACGGATAAAATCGGGCCGCGAAAAACTTTGAAAATAGTTTTTTTGGGGTGGCTTCTGGCCTTGGCGGCCATTGCCTTTGCACCGAGCGTTTGGGTCTTCTATGTCCTTGGTGGTTTTGTCGGTATGTTTTTGGGAGCCACTTGGACAAGCTCCCGACCGCTTTTGGCCCAACTTGTCCCAAAAGAAAAACTTGGACAGTTCTTCGGCCTGTACTCCCTTTCCGGGCGGGCCGCCGCCATCGTCGGGCCGATTATCTGGGGGCTGGTGGTAAAGCTTCCGCTTGCCGGCAGCGGCTCCTACCGGGCCGCCGTTTTGGCGCTTGACTTGATGGTTCTTTTTGGCTTTTTAATCTATTTGAAAATGCCGAAAGAGAGCCAATCCTGATGTATTACCATTACTCCGGCGTCATTCACATTCACACCACGGATTCGGATGGGACTTTGCCGTTTGACGAAGTGCTCAAAATCGGGCAGGAAAGCGGGCTGGATTTTATGATGTTTTCCGACCACAATACGCTGAAGAAATTGAAAGAGGGGAAGGAGGGGTGGCACGACAAGACCTTGACAATCATCGGCTGCGAAATCAACGACCGGGACAATAAGAATCATTTTTTGGCGTTTAATTTGAAGGAAACGATTCCGTTCGGCGTTTCGGCGGAAGAGTATGTGGCGGAAGTGGCCCGCCGGGGCGGCGTCGGCATCATCGCCCATCCGATTGAAACCCGGCAGGTTTTGCCACAGTACGGGCTTTATCCCTGGACGGCCTGGAAAGCGGAGGGGTTTCACGGCATCGAGCTGTGGAACCATATGTCGGAATGGATGGAGCATCTGACCCCCGCCAACCGTCCCCTGATGCTTTTTTCCCCGCGGCGGTTTTTGGTGACGCCCAAAAAAGAGGTTTTGGAAATCTGGGACCGGTTGAGTCAAAAACAAAAAGTTTGCGGGATAATGTCCGCCGATGCCCATGCTTTTCGGCATAAAATTTTCGGCCCGATTCATGTGCGGATTTTTCCGTACGAAGTTAAGTTCAAGGCGCTGCGGACAAATTTAATGTTGCGCAAGCCGCTTTCCCAGAAGTTCGAGTTGGCCAAAGAGGAACTCTTGGACGCGTTTCGCAACTGCAGCGTGTACGGCTCCAATTTTCGCTGGGGGGATGCCCGGGGGTTCGAATTCAAGGCGGAGCAAAAGGGGAACGAGGCGATAATCGGGGAGGAGATGGAAATAGAGGGGCTGGTGAACCTTTCCGCAAAAGCCCCCAAGCGGGGGACTTTCCGTTTGATTTGCGATGGGCAGGTGGTCAAGGAGGCGGAAGGGAGCGATTTTATTTACCAGACCCGCCAGCCGGGGCTGTACCGAATCGAGGTTTTGAAAGGGAACAAGGGCTGGATATACTCAAACCACATTCGCCTGACCGGAAAAGGGCAATGAACAGCGAAATACAGACGTTCATTTTTTTTTCGGAGCTCTTGGGGCGGACTGTTCTGGATGAGAACGGGCGAACGCTTGGACGGCTGATGGACGTGGCGGTCGTTCTGGACGAGCTTTTTCCCAATGTGGAGCGGGTGGTGCTGAAGTCGCGATGGAAAAAGGGGTATTGGGAGCTGGATTGGAAGCAGATTGCGCAACTGGACGGCCCCCGGCTCGTGGCGAAAGCGGATGCGGCGGAGTATTTGCGCCCCCTTTCCGTCAACCCGGCGCAGGTGCTTTTGCGGGACGAGGTTCTCGATAAACAGGTGGTGGATACCTTTGGCTCGAAGATTGAACGGGCCAACGACCTGCATTTTCTCATCAACAAGGGGGAACTGCGGCTGGTGCACGTGGACGTCGGTTTCCGCGGCATTCTCCGCCGGCTTGGATGGACGAGATTGGTGGATGCCGCCACGCAGTGGCTTTTTTCCTACGTTTTGCCCGAGCGAATGGTCTCCTGGAAATACATTCAACCCCTGGCTTCCGACCCGGAAAAGAAACGGCTGAAGCTGAACGTCGGCGTGCGCGGGCTGAAGGATTTGAACCCGGCCGACTTGGCGGACATCATCGAGGAACTCGACCGGCAAAAACGGGAACACGTTTTTCACACGCTGGACGTGGAGATTCAGGCCGACACGATGGAGGAGTTGAAGCCGGAGTATCAAAAATACATCATCGAAACCCTTTCCGAGGAACAGGCCTCCGACGTGATTGAGAAAATGGAGCCGGACGAGGCCACGGATCTGCTGCAGGATTTGCCCAAGGAGACCCAGAAGGAAATCATCGAAAAAGTGGAGCCGCAGACCCGGCAGGAATTGAAGGAGCTTTTGACCTTCAAGGAGGGGACGGCGGGGAGCTTGATGACCTCGCGCTATTTATCCATCGGGCCGGAGGCGACCGTGCAGGAGGGGATGGCGAACTTTCGCGCACATCACAAAGGGGTGGCGAGCAATTACTACACCTATGTAGTGGATGGGGAAAAAAAGCTGTTGGGGGTTTTTTCGTTGAGGGACTTGTTGATTCATCCGCCGGAGGCCAAAATCGCCGACGTTATGCACAAGCATCCCAAAAAGGTGAAGCTGAAGGATTCCAGCAAAAAAGTGGGGCAGTTATTTATAAAGTACAATTTCCTGGCCGTCCCCGTGGTGGATAAAAAGAACGTGCTTTCCGGCATTGTCACGCTGAAGGATGCCTTGGAGGCCGTGCTTCCGGAAGTGGCGAAGCAGTGAGTTGTTCCCCTCTCCATTTTATGGAGAGGGGTTAGGGGTGGGGATAAACTAATGGCCGATAAAGCACCTCACCCCCGGCCCCTCTCCACAAAGTGGAGAGGGGAGAAAGGCAAAAAGAGAAGGCCGGACGAGTGTTTTCCCCCCCTTCTCCACGACTGGAGAAGGGCCGGGGATGAGGCATCTTTACCTCGGCGACCAGGAGAGTTCTTGACAGAAATAGGATTGGTTTTGAGCAATTGATAGCTCCCAATCGGAGATTAGCAGTATCACGAAGGCTATCATGGTTATTCTTTTCATTTTTGCTCTTTTGTTGACGAAAAACTTAGGATGGATTAAAGATTACTTTTCATAATTGACACGAAACAGATATTTTCGCTTTGGCGTGGCAGCTATCAGATATTTGCCGTCTTTCGTGAATTCTATCTTCGAAGTTTCGCGCCAAAGTTTCATACTATCTTCCAAATTGACGTAGTTGCCTTGCAGAATCCCGGTCTTCGTGTCAAACAATTGAATATGCGGCTTTTCTTCTTTCGGGTCCCAATGGCTTATTACAGCTGCCATTGTTCTTCCATCTGGTGAAAAGTCCAGACCTCCAATCCACCAATTGGGATTGCGATACTTGTAATCCCAAAGCTCTTGTCGTGACTTCATATCGAAGCAGACCAGAGCGCCGTCCGAAACCGCAATGGCATATGGGCGTATCAAAGAGGAAACAAAAATTGAGCGGAGGTACCCGGTAAAGAAGAGTTCCGTAGAGAATTTGACTCGACCTCTTTCTTCACCATCTAAGGTGAACAACCTTAGCCATGCTTCCTCAAGAAATCCATCGTACCAACCTACAAGGATAGCTTCTTCGTTTTTAGATATGGAAAACTTAGGGTCATAAAGCTCCACACTATCCGGACTTGGGGGCTTCTCCCAAAGAAGGGCGCCGTCTTGCTTGTACAAAGCCGCAGTGGTTGCGTTCAGGCCAAAGACGAGACCTTCTTGTTCCAGAAATTCCCAACCAGCGTCAAAACAGTCAGTTGTTCCCAAATATTTGGGCAAGGGTAGGACTTCATAAAAAACCAACCCGCAACCATAACTATCGTTCGTTATTAGGTTTTTCCCATCATTTGTGAGGGTGCTCGGTGGAACGTCGGGTCTAATATCTTCGAGGGTATCAAACCAAATCTGCTTGTCTTTCTCATTAAAATATGCCGCCTCTACCCAGCTGTTATCCTCATAGTACGGTTCCTCGTGAAGGTGAAGTAATTTTAATTTCATTTTGTATTTTCCATTTGGCGAAAAAAACAAATTCAAATCTCTCTTTCATGCTTCTATTCAGCCGGCCACAAATCAAATCTATTTCTTTCAATTCTTCATCGTTCAGCTCATAGCGGAAAACAGAATCCGGTGGCGTAGAATCCAAAAGTTCAAGGCGGGGAGTTGGTTTGGGAAATGAAGAGAAGATGGCCAAAGAAAACAGTCCTATCAAAAACAGCAGAACTTTCACAATTCAAATGTCAACAGCGCAATATGCTTTGTCAAGGCGAGCATTTGTTCATCAGTTTGACGACACCCTTCCCTCCTGTATATTCGTTTTTCCATGTCCGTTCCAATCGTAGCCATTGTGGGCCGGCCGAATGTCGGAAAATCGACCTTGTTCAACCGGCTCATCAAAAAGCGGATTGCCATCGTTCACGACCAGCCGGGGGTGACGCGGGATTTGAACTACCATCTGGCGAACTGGAACCGGCGGAATTTTTATCTGGTGGACTCCGGCGGATACATTCCCGGCAGCCATCCGGACAGGGGACTGGGGCCGCAGGATACCGGCGAAATTGCCCAACTGGTGCGGGAACAGGTGGACACGGCCATTGAGCAGGCGGATTTGGTGGTGCTGGTAACCGACGTGCAGGTTGGGGCGCAGGAGGATGAGCAGTATCTGGCGAGGATGCTCCAGCGCTCCGGCAAACCGGCCATTCTGGCGGTCAACAAGGTGGACAGCGACAAGGAAGAGGCAGATGCGACCTATTTTTCCCGTCTGGGGTTGGGGGAGCCGGTTTTTGTCTCCGCTGCCACCGGCCGGGGAACCGGAGAGCTGCTGGATGAAATCGCCAAGAAACTTCCTAAGGCCAAGGAAGAGAAAAAGAAAAGCATCCCCATTGCAGTAGTGGGGAGGCCGAACGTGGGGAAATCATCGCTGGTCAACGTCCTCTTGGGTAAACAGCGGGTGCTTGTTTCTCCCAAACCCGGCACCACACGGGATGCCATCGATACTGAACTTGTGCGGGATGGACAGACATTCACCCTTATCGACACCGCCGGCTTGCGGCGAAGGGCAAAGGTTAAGGAGGATGTGGAGTTTTACTCTACCCTGCGGGCGCTTTCCAGCATTTCCCGGGCCGAGGTCTGCTTTCTCGTTATTGACGCGATGGAAGGGCTGACCGGGCAGGATATGTCCATCGCCAGCGAAATTTTGAACCAGCATAAAATTTTAATCTGGGTGGTGAACAAGTGGGATTTGGTGGAGAAGGATGAGAAGACGGCGGAAAAGTATGCCGACGCCATCCAGAAAAGGGCCGGGGAGTTCTCGTTTGCCCCCGTCATTTTCATATCGGCCTTGACCAAACAGCGCACCTCCAAGCTTTTGCCGATGGCGGCGGAGCTGTACGAAATCTGGGCCAAGCGGGTGACGACATCCAAGCTGAACGCTTTTTTGGAAGAAATCATCCAGGTTCAGCCGCCGCCCGCCGCTTTGGGGCGGCACATCAAACTGTATTACGGCACGCAGGTCGGCGTCAAGCCGCCGGAAATTGTTTTCTTTTCCAATTTTCCCAAGCTTCTGGCGGATTCGTACAAACGATACATTTTGAATCAACTGCGGGAGCAGATGGGATTTGACGGCGTGCCGATAAAGCTTTCGTTCAAAGCCCGGCGGGAACCGAGAAAGAAATGAAATACCTGTTACCCATTTTGTTGAGTTACTTGGCCGGTTCGATACCGGCCTCTATTTGGCTTTCGCGACTTTGGAAAGGGATTGACATCCGGCAGCACGGCTCCGGCAATGCAGGGGCGACCAATGTTTATCGCGTTTTGGGGCCTGTGCCGGCTTTAATCACCGCCGTTATCGATTTTGCGAAGGGATGGGTTGCCGCGTATTACTTTCCCAGAATATTTGAAATGCCGGGGGAATATCAGGTTTGGTTCGGCTTGGCTTGCGGGCTTGTGGCCGTGCTCGGGCACATCTATACGATTTTCGCAGGTTTTAAGGGGGGAAAGGGGGTTTTGACCGGCGCAGGAGTTCTTGCGGCATTTGACCCGCTTGCGCTTTTGGTTGGCGTCGTAATCTTTGGCCTTACACTTGCTTTATTCAAAATGGTTTCGCTCGGATCGCTGGCGGCGGCCAGTTCCATCACTTTTTTCTTGTTGCTGTCCAACATCTTTGGAAGAAAAGTGGAAATGCCCGTTTTTTTTGCTTGCCTTCTTTTAACTTTGCTTTTATTCTACACTCACAGGCAAAACATAAAAAGGATTCTAACCGGAATGGAACGCAAGATAGGACAGAAGGATAAGCCCATTGCTTAAAACGCCGCTTTATGCCTAAAATCAGCTGCCTTGGGGCCGGAAGCTGGGGGATGGCTATTAGCTGTTATCTCTCAAAAAAGGAACCCAATATCTGGCTTTGGGAAGGGGTCGAGGCCAATTTTAAGAAGCTGAAAGAGTCCCGTCAGGATTCAGCGCGCCTTCCGGGGACTACCCTGCCAACCTCCGTTCGCATCGTCAACGATTTGGCCGAAGCGCTGCTCGGATGTGAAGTTCTGCTTTTTGTTTTGCCTTCGCACACCATCGAGGAAGTTGCCAAAAAGGTGGCGCCGTTTATCAAATCCAAGATGCTTGTGGTTAGCTTGTCGAAAGGGCTGACCCCAACAATGGAACGGATTTCGGAGGTCTTGAAGAGAACGCTGCCTTCGGCCGTGCGGGACCAAATTGTGGTGCTTTCCGGCCCGAGTCACGCCGAGGAAGTTGCGGCGGGATTGCCGACGGCTATCGTGGCTTCTTCTGAAAATCCGGTGGCGGCGGAGAAAGTTCAAACCCTCTTTTCAAGTTCCACTTTAAGGACCTATACCAACTCCGACCCGCTGGGTGTCGAACTGGCAGGGGCGTTGAAAAACGTCATTGCCATCGCCTGTGGGGTGGCGGATGGATTGGGATTTGGGGACAACACCAAGGGGGCGCTTTTGACCCGGGGGTTGGCGGAAATCACCCGGCTCGGCGTTAAAATGGGAGCCCAGCCGCAGACCTTTGCCGGGCTGGCGGGAATGGGGGATTTGATTACCACCGGCATTTCGCGGCATTCCCGCAACCGCTTCGTCGGGGAACGGATTGGAAAAGGGGAGAAACTGCCGGAGATTTTGGCCAAGATGGTAATGGTTGCAGAGGGGGTGAACACCACCAAGGCGGCCGTGGCGCTGGCCAAAAAGCACGGTGTGGAAATGCCGATTGCCCAGAAAGTTTACGAAATGCTTTTTGAAAACAAACCGGCGATTTTGGCGTTGAAGGAACTGATGGAACGGGAATTGAAAACGGAAGTCTGGCACTAAGGGGAGGCCTATGGAAGACAAAATTTATTACTCTATCCGGGAAGTGGCGAAACGAATCGGAGTGGAGCCGTACGTTCTGCGTTTTTGGGAAAAGGAGTTTCCGGCGCTGAAGCCGAAGAAGGGGCGTTCCGGGGCGCGGATGTACCAAACCCGGGAAATCGAGATGGCGGAGAAAATCCGTTACCTGCTCTACGACCGGAAATTCACCATCGACGGGGCGCGGAACTTTTTGAAGGCCGCCACGAGCATGAACGGCGACGCCCCGGAGGATGTGCGGAAGGAACGAATCATCAAGACCATCCGGGAACTGAAGTCGGAAATCGAGGAGCTGTTAAAACTTTTCCCTTGATTTGGCCCCTTCCGCCCCATAACTTTTAAGAGGCCGGGGCGTGGCGCAGCCTGGTAGCGCACTCGCTTGGGGTGCGAGTGGTCGCCCGTTCAAATCGGGTCGCCCCGACCATTTTTTTCCAATGCCCGTTCAAGCCCTGATTCCCGCCTACAACGCCGGTCAATCTCTATCAAATCTTCTGCCGCAGGTCAAAAAGCATCTTCCCAACATTTTGGTTGTGGATGACGGCTCCAGCGATAACACCGCTGGAGTCGCCCGGCAGGCCGGCGTTGTGGTAATTCGGCTTGAAAAGAATAGAGGGAAGGGGAATGCTTTGAGAACCGGCTTTAAAGCCGCTCTTGAAAACGGCTCGACCGCCGTTTTGACGCTGGATGCCGATGGCCAGCATGACCCGGAAAGGATTCCGGAGTTTTTGAAGATGGCCTCGCCAAACGCTATGATAATCGGTTGCCGGGAGGTGCGGGTGGATAAAATGCCCTTCCCGCGGATTTTGTCGAATACAATCACTTCGTCAATGCTTTCCATGCTCACCGGAGCAAAGCTGCGGGATTCCCAATCCGGTTACCGTCTAATTGGCCGGGAAATTCTCGCAAAAATTGAACTGGAGACCGACCATTTTGAGACCGAATCCGAACTGCTTTTGAAAGCCGCCCGGTTGGGCTACATCCCCCAGTTTTTGCCGATACCCACCCGCTATGACGGCGAGCGCTCCTTTATGCGCCCGGCTTTGGATACGATGAGGTTCATACGGTTGCTGTGGAAGAGCTTTTGGTGGTAGGGGTGGGGGCATGGCAATGGTTGATGGGAAAAGGGAAGATTATGGTGCATTTTCACTAGGGGGAATGACGATGCCTAAGCATCACATTTTTGCGATAAAATTTGCAAAGGTTTATCCCTTGTATGTTCAAAAGGCGGAACGCAAGAATCGTACTAAAGAGGAAGTTGATAAAATCATTTGCTGGTTGACGGGCTATAACCAAGCGGGATTACAGCGGCAAATCGAACAGGAAAACGATCTTGAAACCTTTTTTGCCCAAGCACCAAGCATTCATCCGAATAGCGCGCTTATCAAGGGCGTGGTGTGCGGTGTGCGCGTAGAAGAAATCGACGACCCACTGATGCAAAAAATTCGCTATTTGGACAAGCTGATTGATGAGCTCGCAAAAGGAAAAGCGATGGAGAAGATTCTGCGGCAATGACTCCTTTCACCACACGGGCTGGCTGGCAACCCACCGCCGAGCGGGTCGCGAAGAATCCGGAATGACGACACTCCCCGACCTGCTCTACGTGGCGCTGTTTGCAGTCGTCTTGCCACTGGTGGACTACTTGGTTTTCTGGCCGGCGTTTCGCCGCCGGTCGCAGGCCGATCCGGCCCGGGCGCGGACGTGGCTCTGGGCATGGACGATCCTTGGAGCATGGCCGGTGGTCGCCGTCGGGGCGGCACTGTGGGCGGCGAACGACCGATCCTGGGCATCGCTCGGATTTTCCGTGCCCGACGGCTGGCGGTTGTGGATATCCATCGCCCTGGTCCTGCTGCTCGCAGTCTACCACGCCTCTGCGGTCGCGACTCTCGTCCGCAGTTCCGAGGAAAGGGCGAGCCTGCGGCAACAGATCGGGACGCTCACCGCCATCGCGCCGCACGCGCGGACAGAAATGTATTGGTGGGGTGGGGTGTCGCTGACCGCGGGGTTCTGCGAGGAGTTTCTGTATCGCGGCTACTTCATCTGGTTCTTCTCCCCCTGGCTCGGCTGGTGGGGCGCTGCAGCGCTCTCCCTTGCATTCTTCGCGATTGCGCATCTTTACCAGGGGTGGAATGGCGTCCTCCGCACGGGCATCGTCGGCGCCCTCATAACGCTGGTCGTGGCGATTTTCGGCTCCCTCTGGCCGGCGATCGCGCTGCACGTCCTCTTAGATCTCGGCCAGGGAATGATCGCATGGCTGGCGCTACGCGAGGGATCGACAAGCAGCGGTGTGGTGGAAGTGGAACAGCTAAAGAAACTGTAATCGACCTCGGGAGCCACATCGAGTCCGCTTCGGGCCGAATTTGGTAGTTAGATTGACCGCAGCCATCCCTCCTATATATTCAACCGGATGAACTTGCTTTTAACCAATGATGACGGGATTTGGGCCGAGGGGCTTTTGACATTGGCCAAAGAAATCAAAAAAATCGGCAAGGTTTTAATCGTAGCCCCGGACCGGGAGCAGTCGGCCACCAGCCATTCCTTGACTTTGCACCGGCCTTTGCGGATTAACAAAATAGAAGCCGACCGATATGCCGTGGACGGCACGCCCACAGATGCCGTGATGGTCGCCTTTCACGGGCTTTTGAAACGGAAAAAGCCGGATTTGCTCATCTCCGGCATCAATATGGGGCCGAATTTGGGGGATGACGTGACGTATTCCGGCACGGTGGCGGCGGCCATCGAGGGGACGATTTTGGGTATTCCTTCCATCGCCGTTTCCCATTCCGGCTGGGAGCCGGGGAAGTTCGGCCCGGCGGCGCGGTGGGTAGCGAAATTCGTCCGCCAACTGACAAAGGAAAAACTGCCGCCGGGGACTTTCTTGAATATCAATTTTCCAAAATTGAGAAAAGGCCGGTTTTTGGGTGCAGAAATTACCAAGCTGGGGCGCCGGGTGTACAACGACATTCTGGTGCGAAAAACGGACCCGCGCGGCAAGCATTATTACTGGATAGGGGGGGAGCCGACCTATATCCACGAACGGCAATCCGATTTTTCCGCCATCCACGCCGGCAAAATCTCCATCACGCCGCTCAAGGTGGATTTGACGGACTATGCGGCGTTGTCCTATTTCCAGAATTGGAAGCTGAAGATTTAGCGTTCTTGTCAAACCCACCAATTTTCATAAATTGTTAATCCATGCCGGCAAATTATCCCTTTAAGGAAATCGAGCCCAAGTGGCAGAAATTTTGGGAGGAGCAAAAGCTTTTCCTTGCTTCCGAGCCGCCCAAGAAAAAATATATGGTCATGCCGATGTTCATTTATCCCTCCGGCGACATTCATATGGGGCATTTCCGCAACTACACCATTACGGACGCACTGGCCCGCAAAAAAATGATGGAGGGGTATGACGTGATGCACCCCTTCGGGTTCGACGCCTTCGGGCTGCCGGCCGAAAACGCCGCCATCAAGCTGGGGATTCATCCCGAAGAATGGACGCTGAAGAACGTGGACACCTCCCGCAAAACACTTAAACGAATCGGCATCAGCTTTGACTGGACGCGGGAGGTTGTGACCTGCCTGCCGGATTACTACAAATGGACGGAGTGGATGTTCCTTTTGATGTACAAGCGGGGGCTGGCCTACCGGGCGATGGGAAAGGTGAACTGGTGTCCGAAGGACAAGACCGTTTTGGCCAACGAGCAGGTTGTCGGCGGCCTTTGCTGGCGCTGCGACACACCGGTGGAGACCAAGGAACTGGAGCAGTGGTATTTCAAAATCACCGCCTATGCCGAGCGGCTCTTGGCTGATATCGACAAGCTGGAGGGATGGCCGGAAGGGCTGAAGACGATGCAGCGGAACTGGATTGGGAAGTCGGTCGGACTGGAAATCCAGTTTACTTCCGAAAATGGCGTTCCTCTGACCGTTTTTACTACCCGGCCAGATACCGTCTTCGGGGCCACTTTTATGGTCCTTGCTCCGGAGCATACGGTTTTGGAAAAACTGCCGATTCCGGCAGAAAAGAAAGCAGAGGTCAAAGCGTATCAGGAAAAGGCAAAGCGGAAATCGGACATCGAGCGTACCTCTCTGGAACGGGAAAAGGATGGCGTTTTCACCGGCGCTTTTGCGGTAAATCCATTGAACGGGGAAAAAATCCCCATCTGGATAGCGGATTACGTTCTGGCAACCTATGGCACGGGGATGATTATGGCCGTGCCGGCGCATGATGAGCGGGATTTCGAGTTCGCCAAGAAGTATAACCTGCCAATTCGTCCCGTCATCGCGCCGATGGAGGGGAACGTCGAACTGCCCTACACTTATACCGAAAAGGCCAAGCTGATAAACTCCGGCAACTTTTCCGAGCTCCCCTGCGAAGCGGGCTGGCAGAAGATTGCGGATAAGGTGGAGGCGGAAGGGAAGGGGAGGCGCAAAACCGAATACCGGTTGCGGGACTGGCTGATTTCCCGCCAGCGGTACTGGGGAAGCCCGATTCCGGTCGTTCATTGCCCCAAGGACGGTATCGTCCCCGTTTCAGAAGACCAATTGCCGGTTCTTTTGCCCAAGAAGGTGAAGAGCTTTATTCCGGAAGGACGTTCGCCTTTGGCGGATGTGCCGGAGTATATCAACACCACCTGCCCCAAGTGCCACGGGCCGGCCAAGCGGGATCCGGATACGATGGACACTTTTCTTTGTTCCTCGTGGTATTTCCTGCGCTATACCGACCCGAAAAACGAAAAGGCCCCCTTTGAGCCGGCCAAGGCAAACCGCTGGCTGCCGATTGATAATTATGTGGGAGGCATTGAACACGCCACCGGGCATTTATTGTATTTCCGGTTTTTCACGAAGGTCTTGAAGGATGCAGGTTATGTAAACTTTGACGAGCCGGCTCTTAATCTTTTCAACCATGGGATGGTTCTGGACGCCCAAGGCCGGGTAATGTCCAAATCGCTTGGCAATACGGTATCTCCCATTGAGGAAATCCAAAAAGAGGGCGCCGACGTTTTACGGCTGGCGATGTTTTTTGCCGCCCCCGGCGACAAGGAAATGCTCTGGACCACGGACGGGATTCTGGGCCAGTCCCGGTTTCTTTCCCGTTTTTGGCGGCTGGCGCAGGAGTTAAAGGATTACTTTAAGGCGCCTTTGCATTACAAGGTGGATATGCACACCTCGTCCGAATACGACCGGGCCTTGTATAAGAAGCTCAACTGGGCCATCAAAAAGGCCACCGATGATTACGCCGACTATCAGTTCAATACCGTAATTTCAGCCGTTATGGAGCTTTTAAACGCTTTTGGGGAGGTTCCCAAGGACTCCAAGGTGGCCCATTACGCGCTTTCCAAGGCCACCCAGCTTCTGGCCCCCGTGGCGCCGCATTTCTGTGAGGAGGTCTGGCAGATTCTGGGGCACAAGCCCTCGATTTTTCACTCCGGCTGGCCAGCCCACGACCAGCAGGCCCTGGAAGAAACCATAATGACCCTTGCAGTCCAGATAAACGGCCGCCTGCGGCATACCGTGACTTTGCCCAAAACGATGCCGGAACCGGAAATCCTGAAGCATTTGCAGGAGCTGCCGAAGCTGGCGCCGCATTTCGAAGGGAAAAGCGTTGTCAAATCGATTTATGTCCCGGAGAAATTGATAAACGTAGTGGTTCGCTAAGAATGCAGTGTTTATCAAGCCGAATATGTGTGTCCTATAAGAAATATTATGTAAACTAATATATCTTTCGCAATTTGCAATAAAAACATCCAGGCCTTGCACTCCCCTACCCTATTGGCAAATATCCATGCTTTCGCCGCACCTTGTCCACCGGTTTATTTGTTTTGCTCTTTCAATTGTTTGTCCGTCAATGGCTTAATCGCTGCCTAAAACAAGCAGTTGAAGGCACTCCGTTTGCATTAGAATTACTCGGACAAAATATAAGGAGGTTAAAAACAAGGAGCCTAAATGCTAAAACTTTCTAAACTTCTATCCAATACCAAGGGTATTAGCATTGTAGAAATCCTGGTTGCCGCTTTTCTGGTGGCCATGGTATGTGCCTTCACCCTTCAGGCCTTTGTGGGTCAAAAGGAGGCCGGCAACATACAGGCGGAGGTATCGGAAGCTCAACAGGCCGCCGCATTCTCTTTGACAGAGCTTACTGTGGCCGTCCGTAATGCCGGATGCGGGGTTCCGATGGGGACTCCCCCCTACCGTATTAAACCGGGCACGCTGGGACATGACACGCTTATCATTTACTGCCAGAACGGCGGCAGCACCGACTCCACCCGATACTTTCTGGATCACACCACGGACGCCGCACACCCGACTTTGAAACGGAAAAGAAATACGGCCGGAGCGGAGGTTTTCGCCGAAAACATCGAGGACATTGACTTCATTCCGGTAGGAGCGCCCGTGAAATCCATTACCGTCAGCTTGACCGCCCGCACGGAATCGATTGACAAGCACCTGAACGACTACCGCCGCCGGACGGTTTCTTCCAATATCGTAATGGCGAACACAACCCTTTAAAAAAGGAGGTATTTTTATGTTCAACTCTAACGCGTTTCAAAACCAGAAGGGGTTTGCCTTCATCGTCGTTCTGGCGGTGCTGGTGATCGTAACCGGGCTGGCCTTGGTCGCCTTCAACACCTCGGACACCGACCGGATGATTGCCTCCAACAATTTGGGGCAGGCCCGCTCTTACTACGCCGCCGAAGGGGGCATACGTCTCGCGATGGCCCAGCTTAAAGCCGACCCGAACTGGCGGGCCGGTTATTCCTCCACGACCATCGGCAAAGGGTATTTCGGCCTCACGGTCAAGGACAGCACGGCCAAACCCTCGCTGGGGAAGAATCTGGAGATGGTCTCCACCGGCCATTCCGACCAGACCCAGAGCGCCATCGAGGTCATTCTGAAGCCGACCGGCTACCACCCCCTTTTCAATCATGCCATTTACGCCGGCAACTCGTACGAGTATGATTCCACGGCCGACTCGCAGACCTGGACTTATACGATGAGCTTCGGCGGCACCGGCTCCAAAAAAGACACCGTTAAAGGGGATGTGTGGATGAACGGAAACGTGGCGGTCACCGGCAACGCCGTCATAAACGGCAGCATCGACGCCGGCGGAGACATTACCGGCAACCCGGCCACCGGCACCTCCACCGAGAACGTCGATTATCTGGCGCCGCCGGACTTGGCGAGCATGAACTACGCCTCGATAGCCGACTACGTTGTCAACAGCTCAAGCCCCTGGGATGCCAGCGGGCGGATTGCCTCCGGCGATCCCCGTCACATTTTCGTCAAGGAGTTCCGGGGGGACCTTTCCGCTTCGCTGGGGTACACTTTCAACAACACCAATTATTTCTTTGGCGACCCGTGGGAAGGTTCGGGGCTCTCCAACGTTTCCGTAAGCTCGGCCGGAAACAACAAAACCTACTATATAGACGGCAATCTCTGGATTGAACCGGACGGTCCGGACCAGCGGCTGGTCAACAGCCCCTCCGGCGGCACCCATATTACGGTCGTGGTGAGAGGGAACATTTATTTCTCCGACAACCTCTTCTATCAAAACGCCGCCCAGGACGGGATTGCCTTTGTGGCGATGAGCGACGGGGAAAGCTACACCGATTTGGACCGGGACAACCGCTACGATGCCGGCGAGCCGATTCTGCACGATGACGGCGACGGCATTTACGAAGGGAACAGCGAAGGAAGCGGCAACATCGTTTTCGGCGACCCGAACGGCGGCCCGTTGGGAATGGTCAACGGCTTTCTGTATGCGGAAAACAACTTCCAGGCCAAGGATATGACCGGCACGGACGGCACGCCGCAGGATTTCGGCGTGAACGGGATGATATCCGCCGGAAATCTGTTTGACATTCAACGGGACTATCCGAAGGGGCACGCCAAAATGACGATTAATTACGACTCCCGTCTTCAGAACGGTTCCTTGACACTTCCGGGGCTTCCCAAACGGAAATCCTCGGCGGGCGCCTGGGAGATTTTAAGCTGGCGGCAGTTGTTCTAAGGCAGAAGAACAACCAAAAAGCAAAAGAGGCCCCGGGTTCTGGGGCCTCTTTTCTTTATAAAGGTACGTTTTTTCTGAAAACAGTTATCCATGTCTGGCAACCGTCCCTTTAACTATTGGATTTTTCCCACACAAATACGTCCGTCTCCCATTCAAGCCTTGAATCTGCAAAAATAACCCCTTGTCTCCCAGGCAAATACTTTGCCCTTCAAATGGGCTTTCGGGCATCTTCCTTGCTCTTCAAAACGATTGTAGATTTTAAAAAGGAGACCGATAAGAACAGAGAGAGAAAATGATAAAAATTCCCGCACTTCTAAAAAATACCAATGGCATCAGCATCGTCGAGCTTTTAATCGGCGCTTTCATCCTGGCTTTAATCAGCGCCGTCACCCTGCAGGCGTTTTTGGGCCAAAAGGAAGCGAGCAACATGCAAGCACAGGTTTCCGATGTTCAGCAGGCGGCCACCTTTTCCCTGGCAGAAATCACCAAGGCGGTGCGCAATGCCGGCTACCGTGCCGGCGGCAAGGTTTACCGGATACAACCCGGCTCGCTCGGGCATGATACGTTGATTATCTACAGTTTCAATTATACAGGAACGAACTCAATCGATTCCATCCGTTTCTTTTTGGACCACACCACCGATGCGGCCCACCCCGCCTTGATGAAGAAGCTCAATACCGGAAGCGCAGAAGTGTATGCTGAAAACATTGAGGATATTGACTTCTTTTACGGGGCAGGCGGCAGTACCAAAACCTGTACGGTAAGCTTGACCGCGCGCACGGAGGATATCGACAAACGCCTGAACGACTACCGCCGCCGGACGGTTTCGACCCAAATTTTCGTTCCTAATTCGCCGTAACGCAAAGAAGGAGGTATTTTTATGCGCTTAACTACCACTTTTCAATACAGAGGAAAGATGTACACTTGCCGCAACCAAAGCGGTTTTGCGCTTATTGTTGTTTTGGGCATTCTGATTTTGGTTACCGGTTTGGCCATCGTAGCTTTTAATACCTCGGATACGGACCGCCAGATCGCCTCCAACAATTTGAACACGACCCGATCTTATTATGCGGCCGAGGCCGGCATTATCCGGGCAACCAGCATGTTGGTGGACTCCATGTGGCGCGCCGGTTTCACCAATCAGAGCATTGGCAACGCCACGTATGACGTGCGCGTCATTGACAGCCTAACTTCGGGCTACGCCAGCCTTAAGGACAGCATCATGCTCCGTGCCGTAGGCCGCGACAAAGGGACAGAAAGCCAGATTGACGTGCTTATGGCAAAAGTGAAACTGCGGCAGTTCAGGTGGGCGGCCTTTGGCGATACGGCCGTGAAAGTAACGGGCGGCGCCTTTTTCGACTCCTACGATTCCGACTCCGGGACGTATATCTCGCAGGCTATCCACGGCCCGGACGCTGATGGCAACATGTACTCCGGCCCGCTGGGCGGTAATGTGGGCGGCAACGGCCAGATTGACGCTTCCGGCAACTCCAGTGTGCATGGAGACGTCATCACCCCGGATACCGTTGTCATAGGCAGCGCCAATATTTATGGAACCGTCTCCTCATCCGGCTCAACCACCTACCTCCCCCCTATCACCACAGCCGAGATGGATTATGCAAAAGCAAACAGCAATGCTCCCGGAGGGTTGATCCTAAGCGGAGGGGCTTCCTATGATCCCTCCACAAAGACCCTAAGCGGCAATAGCGGAACGGTTACCCTAAGCTCCGGCATCTACTATTTTTCCAGCATCAGTATGAAATCCAATATCATCATTGCGCCGGGTGCCAAGGTAATCATCTATACCGACGGTAACATCGATGCCAAAGGAGACATTGTTAACAGCAGCCTCAAGGCCGAGAACTTTCAAATTTACTCGACCGGTTCGTCCGTCTCTCTCAATTCCGGGACGACCATGTACGCCGTTATTTACGCTCCGAACGCCGCCATTACCATCAACGGGGGCTCCGACGCGTACGGCTCCTTCATCGGAAAAAGCGTCAAAGGAAATGGCGGCGCGCACATCCACTTTGATCGCTCTCTTTTGAAAATAAACCGGAACAAAATCAAGTATGAAAAGGTAGCCTGGAAGGCGTACTAATCAAAAGAGAAATGAGGAGGGTGGCCGAGTAACTACGGGAGGGGATGCAGGAGGCCCGGAAGAAGTCCGGGCCTCTTTTTTTGGCGCCCAGTCCCCCTATAATAAGGGCCCTTGCAATATTCACTCTGAAGTTGTTGCGATTTTGCGAAAAAAAGAAAAAAAAACCCCCTCTAATTTTTGGCGGGCTGCAAAATCGGGGGGATTTTGCAGGCGGAAATGTAACCTCCCCTTAATCCCCTCCTTCGTAAGGAGGGGACAAGAGAGAAAACCACCCCCCGGGACTTCGTCTCCGTCCCCCTTAAGTACAGGGGGACAGAAAGATTATTTTAAGGGAAGGGAGGGGCGGAGCGTACGTTCCGCCCCTTTTGCCTTTCCTTTTTCCCCTCAACCCGCTTTTGGCGGGTTTGGGGCTTCGTGACCCTTTTGGCTGCCCTTGGGTCTTAGGGCTTTGGGTTCGCGGGATTGGGCGGCATGTGAAGGGGAGGCGCCACCTCCTCTTCAGCTCTATTGGGTTGGCTGCCTTCAAAGAGGCAGCTGCCCTGCGCCGTTTACGCGGCGCTTTGGTGTTCTATTCCGGCTTAGTGCAACCTCCCCTTAATCCCCTCCTTCGTAAGGAGGGGAGAAGTAGGATGCACGGTTGGCCGTCCGCCCCAAGCCCGGAACGGGCGGCGGCTTTTGCCGACGGGCCTTTTGGGCGCGCCTTATGGTTGGCAAGCCGATGGAATGGCTTGGCCTCAGGGGCCGGGTGGAACTGCCTGACTCCCCCGCCCTGATGGGGGAGGGGCTTTTTGGCTTTTCGCCCCCTTTCGTCAAAGGGGGCTTGCGTGGTGTGTTTCTTGCCCCCGGCACTCGGCCGGGGGGGTATCATGCTACGCCTTTGGGCCCCGGGGAGAGTCCGGTGTGCACACCGGCTCTTTCCCCGAGGCTAAATCCCGCGTCTCACAAATACAGGGATCAGGGATTGGGGATTATGGATTAGTGAAAATCCTTAAAACCCGCCCACGTCCCTCTACTATAGGCCCACCCTGCACCATTCACTCCGTTTTTGTAGTGATTTTGCTGATTGGGAAGTGGGCACAATATATTGTGCCCCTACGAAAGACGAAAAACAAAAAAATGGATGAACACAAGGTTCGCCCCTACGAAATCCCCCCTCCGGCGCAAAGCGCCTCGTCCCCTCCCTCGGCTACGCTCGGGACAGGCTTGGTAAGGGGGACAAAAAAGGCGGGCGTATGCAATACGCCCCTACGAAAGAGGAAAAACAAGGACGGGCGAACACATCGGTTCGCCCCTACGAAAATAAAGGCGGGCGGGTTGGGGTCATCAAAGATGACCGGATAAACCCGC
>DATLYY010000043.1 GCA_035574275.1 Verrucomicrobiia bacterium | reverse complement strand
GCACCGACACCTCCCGCCTCGATTCTGGCGCAGTGATTCTGCCGCCGTCCGGTTTTGCCGTCATTTCCCGCAAGCCGCTGTTCGAAACGGAGACGGAAAACTCCTTCGAAAAACAGTGGGGCAACAACTCCGGCACTTGGGGCGACCATCCGTCCGAAAATTACCCGCTGCTGAAGGGGAAATTCTCTTTGACCAACACCTCCGACCGGGTTGTTTTGTTGTATCAAAATGTGCCGGTCGACGCCTTCATCTGGTCGGCGGATGCCGGCGACGGCCAATCCTGGGAGCGCATTTCTCCCTCGAATCCGGCGGCCGTCCCCAATATCGATACTTGCGGCGCCCCTTCCGGCTCCACCCCCGGAAAAGCCAACTCGGTTGTCCCGGTGGCCAACGACTTGGCTGTCGAAGAACTGACTGTCCAAAACTTGACCGGCTCCGCTCCCCGCCTATCCGGCACCGTCAAAAACGTCGGCCTCGATTCGACCTCCGCCCGCTATCTCTTCTTTTCCCTCGGCCTCCCCGGCGACACCGGCTTTACGATCGCGCAACTGCTGGACTCCACCCTTGTTGCCCCCCTTGCCGTCCAGGAGAGCGCCGGCTTTTCCATTGATTTGACCCTTCCTGCCGGCTATCAGCGTGTAATCATATCCCTCCCGCCGGACGGGCGCAACGAAAACAATTTCACGGCGGTCAATTTGCGAATCGGTACAATTGCCCCAACCTTGCTCATAAACGAATTTCTCCCCGACCCCGAACCCCCCCTTGAATCGGAATGGATTGAAATTTTCAACGCCGCCGACACCGCCGTGGAACTCTTCGGCTGGAAATTGGGGGATGCCAAAAGCCAAGTCGCAATCAATCCCGACTCGATAACTATTCCGCCAAAAAGCTTTGTTGTAGTGGTTGAAGACAAACAAAATTTTCGAGCATTTTATCCGAACATTCTCGTTCCAATTTTTGAACCCTCAAGCTGGCCGGCTTTGAACAACGACGGCGATACGATAAAGTTAATCGGCCCCTTCGGACAGATGGAAGATTCCACGGGTTACAAAAAGGGTTACGGCGGCAACGTTTCCTACGAGAAAAAAGACCCGGCCGTCCCCTCGGACAACTCCGCCAACTGGTGGCGCTCGGTGGCAGCCATTGGCGCCACGCCGGGAGGGCCGAACTCCATCGCCGCCGTCTATTCTGAAAATCTGCAGGTCGATATCGCTCCCAATCCCTTTTCTCCCGATGGCGACGGCTTTGACGACGAAGTGGCGATAAATTTCACCCTCCCGTTCCAGGCCAATCTCTCCGCCAAAATTTATGACGTGAACGGCCGGGAGGTGAAAACGCTTCTGGACAATTCCCCCGCCGTATCGGGGCAACTGCGCTGGGATGGAAAAGGGAACAACGGAAAAACTCTGCGTTCCGGCATTTACGTTTTGTTTATGGAATCCTCCGGCTCCGCCCGCCTGGCCAAAAAAGGGACCCTTGTCCTGGTTAAGAAAAAGTAGCCGGCTGGTCGCCTTTCTTTCCCTTTTTTCAACGGCGCAGGCCGCTTTCGAACGCTCCGGTTTGAGCCCGGCCTCCAGCGCGCTGGGGGGAAGTTACTTCAACCCCGAACCGGAGGCCGTTTTCTATAACCCCTCCCTGTTGAGTTTGCTTTCGAACCGTGAAGTCGGCTTCTGCCACCAGCGGCTTTTTGGATTGGACGAGCTTTCCTCCAATCAAGCCGCAGCCGCCTTTCGGATGCGAAATCTACACGTTGGCCTCGGCTTTTACTCCTTCGGAAAAAGCGATTACTATCTCGAAAACGGCCTCTGGCTCTCCGCCGCTTTGCCCCTTTCCCGCTTCATCTTGGGCGGCTCGGTCAAGGGGCTTTTGGTTTCCTACGGCGGAAACTATTCCTCCGACAAAACGGCGGCCTTGGATTTGAGTCTGCTTGCGGAAGTGCGACGCCTTCGCGTTGGAGCCGTCGTCCAGAATATTCCCTTGGCTCCCGGCCGGCCCAATTCCATCCTCCCCCCGGCCTTGTTCGTCATCGGCGCCTCGGCGCAGGCCACCGAAAAAGTCACCCTCTTCGCCGGAGGCGTCACTCAAAAAGATGGAAAAGAGGGGTTGAATCTCGGCCAGGAATACCGCCCGGCGGAAACTTTGGCCCTCCGGGCCGGTTTTCGCACCGCCCCGGCCCGCTACAGTTTCGGCTTCGGCGCGAACTACAAACTCTTTTCGTTTGACTACGGCTACACCAGCCACCCGGAACTGGGGGGTGAAAACAGCTTCGGCGTAAGAATCAAATGGTAGAGAAGATCTTCAAATCTCCATTGTCATTCTGAGCGAAGCGAGGAATCTGGATGGAGCGGGCCGGACGAATCACTAATCCCCAATCTCTAATCACTGTTTTATTCTGTCCCCCTGTATTTAAGGGGGGCGGAGACGAAGTCCCAGGGGGTGGTTTTGTAGGGCAGGTCCCCGTGCCTGCCTGTCTTTGTTTTTTCGTCTTTCGTAGGGGCACAATATATTGTGCCTTTTACCCCCTCTCCGCATCGGAGAGGGGGCCAGGGGGTGAGGTTGCAAATTCACCCCAACTTCGGGTGAGAATTTCACAGCGGGTCTTTGTAGGGGCAGACCAATGTGTCTGTCCTCTCCCTCCTCCAAAATCACAACTAATTCGGAGTGAATATCGCAGGGCGGGCCTTTAGTAGAGGGACGTGGTTCGGGCCAACCCCCAAGCCGCAAACCCTCTTTAACAGGGGTTGGGTTCGGGGTCAAATCTCGATTCTCGATTCTCCAATCTCTGTATTTCGTGCATCGGGTCGGCTCGGCGCAACTGGCGTGTCCGGGCCGAACCCCAAAAGGACAAGGGAGCCGGTATGGCAAAGAACACGGATTCCCCACCCTTGCGGGGTTGATTTCCCCCATTGCCTGGGGGAAAGGACAGCCGCTTTTTTTAGCTAAACCGCCGCTTCTCCTTGAAAGGGAAAGCGGACCTAGACCAGACGCGCCTGGGCGGCGCTTGCCGCGCCTAAGGCAGAACAAAATAAACAGGCAGGCCGATGGAGAGGACCTATCATATAAAACATGTCCCGACTCCACTTTCACGGCTGTTTTAAAACCCGTCGCACGAAACAAAAGAAACAAAAAAAGGAAAGGCGAGAGGGCAGGCCAATGGCCTGCCCCTCCCTCTCCTTAAAAACAAATGTCTTGTCCCCTCTCCCTTTAGAAGAGGGTTAGGGAGAGGTTGCATTTCCGCCTGCAAAATCCCCCCGATTTTGCGGCGTTCAAAAAAATCCCGCTACACCTCCGCTCAAAATTTCCAAATTCACAACTTTTTTCCTCCCGTTTTTGCCAAT
This sequence comes from Verrucomicrobiia bacterium, assembly GCA_035574275.1. NCBI lineage: Bacteria > Pseudomonadati > Verrucomicrobiota > Verrucomicrobiia > Verrucomicrobiia bacterium. The sequence goes on along the minus strand of DATLYY010000043.1, from coordinate 12,711 downwards.
CTCCAATCTCAAATCTCCGCCTTTCTTCGCCCCTTGACTTCCCATAGAGCATTCCTGACATTATTAATGTATGACGACCTTTGCCGCCAAGACGGTGGTGCCCCAGGAATACAAGGCCCTCCCGCCGGAAGTGCTCAAGCAAAAAATCGCCGCCAAGAAGAAGGAATGGGGAAAAAAGCTGGTGATTTTGATGCACCACTACCAAAGGAAGGAAATTGTCCCCTTCGGCGACCATTTAGGCGACTCGTTCGGATTGTCCCAAAAAGCGGCTGCGGAGGTGGAAGCGGAACATATCGTTTTCTGCGGGGTGCATTTTATGGCGGAATCGGCGGATATTCTGGCCCGGCCGGAACAGCATGTCTATTTGCCCAATCCCTACGCCGGCTGCCCGATGGCGGATATGGCCCAAATCGACGACGTCTTCTTCGCTTGGGATGAAATTTCCCGCCTCATCCCGGCTTCCGAAATCACGCCGGTCTCCTATATGAATTCCGCCGCCGTCTTGAAGGCCTTCTGCGGCAAAAACGGCGGCATCATCTGCACCTCCTCCAACGTCACCAAGGCTTTCAACTGGGCGACTGCTCAACGGCCGAGGATTTTCTTTTTCCCGGATGAAAATCTGGGGCTGAACGGGGCGCGGATGCTCGGCTACGATCCCTCTGAAATAATCATTTGGGATTTCAAAAAGGAATTGGGAGGGAATTCTCCCGAAGCCATAAAAAATGCCCGCTTGATTCTCTGGAAGGGATACTGCCACGTGCATACCAACTTCCGTCCGGAGCACGTGGAAGAGATGCGGATGCGTTATCCCGGCATCAAAATCGTCGTCCATCCGGAATGCATTCCGGAAGTGGTGCAAAAAGCGGATGTTGCCGGCTCCACCACTTTCATCGTCAAATACGTCAAAGAACAACCTCCCGGCTCTGTGATTGCCATCGGCACGGAACTAAATCTGGTCTCCCGGCTGGCGGACGAGCACCCCGACAAAAAAATTCTGGACCTCTCCGGCCAGACCTGCCCCATCTGCGTCAATATGTTCCGCACGACTTTGGCCGATTTGGCCTTCACCCTCGATAATTTGGGAAAAGTGAACGAAATCATCGTCGAAGAGGATGTTAAAAAAGACGCTTTGCTGGCTCTAAATAGGATGCTTGAGTTTTTGAAGTGAAAAAATTCCCCATCGCTTTAACCATCGCCGGCTCCGATTCCGGCGGCGGGGCCGGCCTTCAGGCCGATTTGAAAACCTTCGCGTCCTTCAAGGTTTTCGGCACCTCGGTTGTCACCGCTGTCACCGCCCAGAACACCCGCGAGGTTCTGGATTCCTGCCCGATGTATCCGGAGGAGGTGGAAAGCCAGCTGGAGGCGATTTTTGACGATTTCAAAGTGGCGGCGGTCAAAACCGGGATGCTGGCGGATGCCGACATCGTTTCCGTGGTGGCCCGCAAGTTGAAATCGGAGCGGATTCGCAATCTGGTCGTCGACCCGGTGCTGGTTTCCAAATCCGGCGCGCGGCTTTTGACCGTCGAAGGGGCGGAGGTGATGGTGAAAAAACTTTTTCCCTTGGCCGCTTTAATCACCCCCAATCTGCCGGAGGCGGAAACGCTTTCCGGGATGAAAATCAAGAGCGAAGAAGATTACCGCAAAGCGGCCCAAAAACTTCTTGGCTTCGGCCCGCACGCCGTGGTGATAAAAGGGGGGCATCGCGGCGGCGACGCCAACGATTTTTTCTTTGACGGCAAAAAAAGCTTCTGGCTGAAAGCCCGCCGGGCCAAGGCCAAAGCGGTGCATGGCTCCGGGTGCATTTTTTCAGCCGCCATTTGCGCCAACCTGGCACGGGGCAGGCCGCTTTTCGCCTCCGTATCCGCCGCCAAGGGTTTTATGAACCGGCTTTTGGCCTCTCCCCTAAAACCGGGGCGCGGGCATTGGGCCGCCGACCCGCTTTTGCAAAGCCGCTAAATCGCGCAGACGTGGTTCCGGCCGCTCCCCTTGGCCCGGTAGAGGGCTTGGTCGGCCACCTTGATGATTTCATGCTCGGCGTAGCCGTTTTCCGGCCAGGTGGTGATGCCGACGGAGACGGTGATGTGCATCTCCGAAAACTCGCCGTAGTTGCCGAAGGAGGTCTCCGCCACCATGGCGCGGATCCGCTCGCCGATGATGAAGGCGTCCCGCTTGTCGGTCTGTGGCAATATCACGGCGAACTCCTCCCCGCCGTAGCGGGCCAGGATATCCGTGTCCCGGATGCAGGTATTAATGACCCCCACCAGTTCCCGCAAAACGACGTTGCCGGCCTGGTGGCCGAAGCGGTCGTTGGTCTTCTTGAAATAGTCGATGTCAATCATGATCAAAGAGACCGGCTGGCGGTAACGGCGGGAGCGCTTTAGTTCATCGATGAGCTTGGCGTTGAAGTAGCGGAAGTTGTACACGCCTGTCAACGGATCGACGATGGAAAGCTCCTCCATCCGCTGGTGCATGACGGCGTTTTCCAGGGCCATCGCCGCCGAGTTGGCCAGAATGGAGAAAATCTTCTGATCCTTGTCCAAAAAGGCACCCACCTGCCGGCTTTCGGCCGAAAGCACCCCGATCACGTTCCCGCGCGAGGTCATCGGCACCATCATCTGCGAGCGGGCTCCGCGCAGCCCCGGAACGTAGCGGGGATCCAGTTCCGTGTCGAAAACCCGCTCGGCCCGGCCGGTCTTTACCACCTGCCCGATGATTCCTTCCAACTCAACCACCGGCGGGTCCTTGTACGTCTTCTTTTCCCCCGAATCCAGCCGGGCCTTTAAGAGCAGCCGGTCCTCTTTGATGTTCAAGAGCATGACCGAGCAGGCCGGATACCCCATCACCCGCCGGGTGATGTTCAAAATCTCGTCCAAAACCTCCTCCATATTGTGGATTTCCCCCAGGGCGCGGCTGGTTTCGTACATCGTTTCCAGCTGCACCTGCGAGCGCTCCAGCTCGGTGGTCCGCTCGTTCAGGGTGTCCAGCGCGCGCAAAAGCCTTTCTTCGGAACTTTTCAGATAGCGGGAGATGACCCCCACGGCGACGGCGAAAAACCAGAAGAAAAAAACCCGGATGCCCAAATCGCCGAAGAAAATGCGCTCCAGGGTCTGGAGATTGGCAGCCAGGTAGAAAGCGGTGGCAAAGGTGGCCAAAACCAGCCCGAACCGGAGGTTGTGGTAAAAAGCGCCGAAGGAGATGGCGAGATAGTAGAACAGATAAAAATCGGAGGCCAGCCCGCCGGTGGCATGCACCAACGCCGTAATGAAGGCCAGGTCCAAAAAGAGGGTGGCCTGGTAGAGCCGGTTGCGGGGGACTTTTTTCCAGCGGGAGAAAAGATAGAAAAGGGTCAAATGCGCGCCGAAGCCGGCCAACAGCCAGCGGGCCAGCTCCAAATCAAAAGCGGCATCGGAAGCAAAGGCGGTCCAGAAAGCGATGCCCAAAATGGTGATGGCCCGGTTGGCGATAAAAATGGCATCGACCCGGGCAAACAAGGTTTTGGTAATCCGTTCGTGCATACCCCCGCTTTAGCTTTCGCTCAAGCTTTTCCCTCCGGTGTCAAAATTCCCTCCAGATTTCAAGACCATTTTTTTAGCGCGCATATTTTTCTGCGAACCGGATGCCCGCTGGAAGGCCTTGCCTGTGCGCAACGCCCTCTTCGGGCGCACCTTGCCCGCCGTTCTTCTTATCGGCAGAAGTAGCTAAGTATTAAAGGGTTACAAACGGGGGTAAGGGAAAAATCCCATACTTGAAACAGAGACCCGTATCGGGCCATTCCAATTGCCGCCTTGGGGCCAAATCGCAGATTGCAAAAATCAATTCAAACGAGGAAGCTCCCTACTTTCCCGTTGCCGGAGCGTAGGCCGCTTCCGGCTTAACCGGACGAATCCAGCGGCGAAGCGAATCAAAAAAAATGATAACTACCGAGGCAATCATTATGGCTGTCAAACCGGCGTTCAAATATCCCTGAAAGGCGAAGCCGGGCTTTTGGGCCAGGGGAAAAAAATTATCAAAAATCGAGCGGATGCCGGCAAACGTGGTCGTGGTGGCCACAAAACTCAAAGGCAAAAGAGTAACCCAGGCGAAGCGGGGCTTGCCGGAGTTGATAATCACCGTGGTGCCGACGCAGAGGGCGATGGAAGCCAGAAGCTGGTTGGCGATGCCGAACATCGGCCAGATGGTGGAGATCGTTCCTTTCAGAATAAAATAAGCCCAGCCGCAGACCACCAAAAAGCTCGTCAAAATAGCTCCCGGCCACCAGTCGGTTTTGGCAAACGGCTTGTAAATTTTGCCGAAAAGCTCCTGCATAATAAAGCGGGCCACCCGCGTGCCGGTATCGATGGTGGTCAGGATAAAAAGCGCCTCGAACATAATGGCGAAATGGTACCAATAGGACATCAACCCCTTCATTCCGGGAATGGAGGCGAAAATCTGCGCCATGCCGACCGCCAGCGAGACCGCCCCGCCCGGCCGCCCGGCCACGTTTTCCCCCACCTCCCGGGACAGTTCCGGCAGATTGACGGTCGCCATTCCAAGCGCCTCGAACTTTTCGGGCGGGACGTTGATGGCGAAATAATCGGCCGGAAAGAGGGCCGAGGCGGCAATCAGGGCGGTGATGCCGACGAACCCCTCCATCAGCATCGCTCCGTAGCCGATCATCCGGGCATCCGTCTCACGGTTTATCATTTTCGGCGTGGTGCCGGAGCTGACCAAAGAGTGAAAGCCGGAAATCGCCCCGCAGGCGATGGTGATGAACACAAAAGGATACAATTTTCCGGGAATAATCGGCCCGCCCCCTTTGACGAACTCCGAAAAAGCGGGCATATGCAAAGTTGGGGCGACAACGATTATGCCCACAGCCAAAAAAGCGATGGTGCCGATTTTTAGATAGCTTGAAAGATAATCGCGCGGGCAGAGGAGCACCCAGACCGGCAGGACCGAGGCGATGAAGCCGTAGGCGGCCATCAGAAACGTGATTTCGGTTTTGTCGAAGGTGAAATAGGGGGCCAAGGAGGATTCCGGAATCCAGCGTCCCACAAACACCGCCAGAAAAAGCCCGGCCACGCCAATTAAACTTCCCTCCACGATTCGGCCGGGGCGGATTTTGTAAATCCAGAGACCGACGAAAAGGGCCAAGGGAATCGACATCGCAATCGTGAAAGTCCCCCAGGAGCTTTCCCGCAGGGCGTTCACCACCGCCAGACCGAGGCCGGCGAGCGCGATGATGACGATGAAGAGAATCGCAATCGCCGCTATCAATCCGGAGACGGGAGAAATCTCCGTCCGGGCAATTTCCGCAAGCGAGCGGCCGTTGCGCCTTATCGAAGCCGCCAAAATGACGAAGTCCTGCACGGCTCCCCCCAGAACGACGCCGATTAAAAGCCACAAAAAACCGGGGAGAAAGCCGAACTGGGCCGCCAAGACCGGGCCAATCAAAGGCCCGGCGCCGGAGATGGCGGCGAAGTGGTGGCCGAAGAGAACCCATTTGTTGGTCGGGTAATAGTTATGCCCGTCATTCAGGGTATGCGCGGGGGTAGTGCGATTCGGGTCCAAAGCCAAAACTTTGGCGGCGATGAAAGCGGAATAAAAGCGATAGGCGATGGCCATCACGCACAAAGCGCCGATGACAAAGGGCAACGCATTCATTTCTGCCAATCCTCCACCAATTTTTTATATTCGTCCAAAAGCTTTTTTGCTTTCTTTTCCTCCTTTGCTTCGACAAAGAGATTAAAATACGCCTCCCGCCGGTCGGGGGCGCCCAAAATCCAAAAACCGTCCCCCAAAATCCGCACCCCATCGATGAGCTGCCGTTCGGAGGATTCCGAATGGCTCATCAGCTTGCGCATCACCTTCCCCTTTTTCCCCCAGGCACAGGGGATGCGGTCGGAAAGCAGGTTATAATGGTCGATTTTTTGGGCCAGCTCGGCCAAGCTCTTGCCGCTTTTGGCCAAAAGCTCCAATATTTTGGCGGCGGAAAACATCGCGTCCGCCCCGACTTGAAACTCGGGGAAAATGAACCCCCCTTTCGTGCCGCCGACCAGCCCGACGGTCTCTTCCCGGGCGGCCTTCATCATCGAAAGATGGTCGTTTCCCACGCGCTCCACGCTTGCCCCGTGCTTTTGGGCGATTTCCTCTACCCCCATCGAGGCGACCACGGGGACGGCGATTTTTCTTTTGTTTTGGCCGGCCATAAAAATTTCGGTCACAATCAAAAGCAGCCGGTCGGGGTCGATTTGGGCCCCCTTGGAATCGACCACGTCAATCCGTTCCGCGCCGGGGTCCACCAAAAGCCCCAAATCCGCCTCCACCGAGCGGACGATGGAGGAAAGCTGCGCCAGCGCTTTGGTTTTGGCCTCCTCCGTGGGGGAAAATTTGGTGACATCCGGGTAGGAATTGAGCGAAATGGTCTCGATCCCCAAACTGCCGAAAAGGGAGGGGAAAACCTCCGAGCCGGAGCCGTAGGAATAATCGATAACCACCTTGAAGCGGGCTTTTTTTATCGCCTCCAAGTCAAGCCGGGTCAAAAACTCCTGCCGGTACGCCTCCAAGACCCGCACCGGAAAATCGAGATGCCCCACCTCGTTCCAGCCGGCGCGGGGAAAATCCTCACGGAAGAAAAGCCGCTCCACCGCTTTGATTTTGGCTATGGGCAAATCCATTCCCCCCTGGTCGAAAAAGACGATGTCGGTCGATTTCAGATCCGCCACGGCATGGCGGACGAAAATTCCGCCCCGCTCCTTGCCGGCTTTGAGCAGAAAGCGGACGACCGGAATAGGCATCTGGCGCAAGTCCTCCACGCTGGCCCCGGCGGAGAGCAGCCCGCAAATGCCGGCGCGGTTGATCATCCGCGAAACTGGGGAGGCATCCCGACTGGTGATGACGGTGGAGTTTTTTCCGAGAAAAGAGCCGAAGGCGGCCCCCAGCTTGACCACGAACTCCGGCGTTATTTCCAGATTCGCCAGCCCGGTCACTTTGGAATCGGTGAAAAGCTCCCGGTTCCATTTTTCCCCCCAGACCAGATTGGCGGTGACCACCGCCTTTTCCTCCACTTTTTTCCCCGGCCAGATTTTGACGCCGGGGGCCAGCCGCGCCCCCGCGCCGATTTGGGCTTCGTCGGAAATCAAAACTCCCTGCTCCACTTCGGCTTCTTCGCCGACTCTTACCTCCGCCCCCACGATGGCGCCGGTTATTTTGGCTTTTTTGCCGATTTCGGCTTTTTCCCAGATTATCGAGTTCTCAATCCGGGCTTCATCCTCCACAGCCACGCCGGGGCTTAAAATGGAATTTTTCAAAAACACCTTAGGGCCGATTTTGCTTTTGACGCCAATGCAAACCGTCCCCTCGGTTTCGGCGGTTTCATTCAGTTTCACGCCTTCCCCTATCCAGAGATTTCCATTTTTAGATTTATCTCCCGCCATCTCGATTTCAACTTTCCCGGCCAGAATGTCGGCGTGGGCTTTGAAATACTCGTCTATATTGCCGACGTCCTTCCAGTACCCTTTGGCCACATAGCCGAAAAGCGGCTCTTTATCAGCCAGCATTTTGGGAAAAAGGTTTTGGCTGAAGTCGAATTCCTGCTGGTCCGGGATTTTATCCAATACCTCGTGATTCAAAACGTAAATGCCGGTGTTGACTGTGTCGGAGAAAACCTGTCCCCAGGAAGGTTTTTCCAGAAAACGGGTAATTTTCCCCGTTTCGTCAGTCAAAACGATGCCGTAGGAAAGGGGGTTTTCCTGCCGGGATAAAACTATAGTGGCGGATGCCTTTTTGTTTTCGTGAAACTTCACTGCCGTGGTCAAATCGATATCGGTCAAAACGTCGGCGGAGATGACCAGAAAGTCCCCTTTTATCAAATTGGCGGCATTTTTGACGCTTCCGGCCGTGCCGTAATCCGCCTCGGCCATTTGATAGGCCATTTTCAGCCCGAAGCGTTTGCCGTCCTTGAAATATTCCTTGATTTGCTCCGCTTGATAGAAAACCAAGGCCACCGCCTCGATAAAGCCGTGTTTTTTCAAAAGCCGGACCACCTGCTCCATCAGGGGCACCCCGCCCACCGGCACCATCGGCTTGGGGCGGTTGGCGGTAAGCGGGCGCAGGCGGGTGCCAAACCCCCCGGCCATTATTACGGCTTGCATAGTCCCTTCAAAGAAATCGGAAGCCGGGCAAACGGCAAGGGGTATTTTGGTCAAAGTTTCTGCAAAAAGTGGGGACTTGATTTTTTCATTGATGAAGGTTACAATTGGGAGCGGAAATGGGATTCATTCCACTATTCTTTCAGGGGGTAAAATTGCTTATTCTATTTTTGCTATAGCGAAAGATATGAAAATATCCAGAAAATATAAAAAACCTCCAATCGTCGAGGTATCGTGCGAATTCCGTTTTAAGGTTAAAGATCCAAATGACCTTACTGTACCAGGACGTTTTTACAATAAAGTGGAAAAGCTTTATCCTCTAAAAGATGAATTGCTTGGGTTTGAAATGGGTATTGAAATGAAAGCAAAAGATATTCAACAACAGGTAAGACAGCGGATGCTTGGAATGGAATACAAATCAAAAGAAGGAAATGAATTAGTGAGAGTGGCCCCGAATCAACTTTCAGTTCATCGTTTACCCCCTTATCCCTCATGGGAGGGTTTTTCGCCTGTTGTAAAAAGTGCTTATCAGGAATTCCAAGAAATTGTCCAGCCAGAGTCGCTGGAACGTGTGGGATTGCGCTACATAGATAGAGTGGAAATACCTAGCAAAGAATTTGCTTTGAAAGAATATTTCAGAATATATCCCGAAACACCAGAAAGCGGCCTCACGAATTGTGTACATTTTTTAATGCGAATGGAATTTCCTTTCAATAGTGATAGGGATATGTTGCGCGTTATGATGCTCGACCAAGAAACCACTTCGAGGGACAAAACAGCAATTCTATTGGATTGGGATTATTTTCTCGTAAAGCCTGAACAAATCGAAATGAATAAAGTTTGGGAATGGGTTGAAGAAGCCCACAACCACATTTTAGAAGCATTTGAGCAATCTCTCACCGATTCCTGTCGAAAACTGTTTGAATAACGGACATTATCTATGACTGTTCTTGAAAGCGACCGCTCAAGGCATCTGTTTGATATCTCATCAAAAGATGAATTGTGGTTTTACATGAGTACTTTGCCAAGAAAATGGGGAATACAGGTTAGTCTTGCCAATTATACTGCGTCTTCTGCAATGCCTTTTCTGGCAAAAATTGAAAGAGAGATCCTCGAAGAAAAAAGAAGGAGCGCTTTTTTAACTGCGAGCTACAGGCTAAAGAGGCGTTTTACTATTAAAAACGTTGAGGTAGAGCAGTTTCTTTCAAAACATTCTGAAATTCTTTTCCCCCTCCTAGAAGCGAGTGAAGAAATTAATAGAATATTTTCCAGAAACGCAGATGAGCTTTGCTTGAGTTTTGAAAGAGACCCTGAGGAAGATTTTGAAACTCTTTTTGTGGTAATTAAAACAAGCCTACCTTCTGAAAAAGCACTTGAACTACTTGAAAAATTTGATGAAGAATGGTGGCTTAATATCGACAATGAAATAAAAAGAATTCTGCAGGTAGATATTGAAGTTGTCTCAAGGTAATGCAGGTTTATTATGGCTTTTGACTGGGCATTATACGTAAAGTTAGCAGACGAGCTCATAAAATATCAAAGAACTACTAGCTATTCTGAAGCATATTTGCGTACTTCTATTAGTCGTTCATACTATGGGGTCTTTTGCATCGCAAGGAATTTCTTAGTTACCGCTGGTACGACAATCCCCAGAGCCAATACTCATAAATCTGTTAGAGAAGAATATCTTTCCTCTTCTGATAGACCTAAACAGATAATCGGGAAGAATCTTGGTCGACTCTGGAGGAAACGAAAAAATGCAGACTATGAAAACATCGCTTTTATTAATATTGACGAGGCAAAGTTAGCTCATGCTATGGCAATTCAGACAATGAGCGAGTTAATCAATATAGGAGCGATTTAATCCCTTTGATAATTTCTCAAAATTTTTAAAAAACTCTTCTAATACTCCGCCACGTCTAAAATCGCTTTCAGCACCTTCTTGGGGCTGGGCAAAATCGCTTCTTCCAAAGACGGGGCGTAGCCGACGGGGGTGTCCAAGGCGCCCACGCGGGTGACGGGGGCGTCCAGATAATCGAAAAGCTCCTGCGCAATCCGGGCGGCAATCTCGGCGCCAAAGCCGCAGGTCAAAACATCCTCATGGGCCACCACCACCTTGCCGGTTTTCTTCACCGAGGCGGCAATCGTTTCCCAATCGTAAGGCATTATCGTGCGCAAATCGATGACCTCCACTTCAACCCCCCGCTCCAGCGCTTCCGCCGCGGCCTGCTCGGAACGGTACACCAGCGCGCCGTAGGTAATCAAAGTGACGTTTTTCCCCGGCTTGGTGATTTTCGCCTTTCCGAATGGAATGGTGAAATCCGGCCCGGGGTCGGGGGTGCGGTTGTACGGCTGGCGGTAGAGATGCTTGTGCTCCAAAAATAGAACCGGGTCGTCGGAGCGGATGGCGGTGCGCAAAAGCCCGTTGGCATCGAGCGCGTTTGACGGAAAAAGGATGCGGATGCCGGGGATGTGGGCAAAAATCGACTCCCCGGACTGGGAATGGTACACCGAGCCGCCGTGCAAGTAGCCGCCAAAGGGAACCCGGATTATGGCGGGGGCGGAATTGGCGTTGTTGGAGCGCCAGCGCATCTTGGCCCATTCGTTCACCATTTGCATCATCGCCGGCCAGATGTAGTCGAAAAATTGAATCTCGACGACCGGCTTCAGCCCGCGCGTCGCCATTCCGACGGCGGTGCCGACGATGGTCGCTTCCGCCAAGGGGGAATTGAAGGCCCGCTTAGGGCCGAACGCTTTTTGCAACCCGATGGTTACCTTGAAAACCCCCCCCTTGCCGGGAACCTGGGACAAACTTTCCTCCCGTGAGCAGTCCGCCACATCCTCGCCGTAAATCAGAACTTTTTTATTGCGCGCCATCTCCTCTTTCAAGCAGTTGTTGATGGCAGCGACCAAGGTCAAGGGCTGGGTTCCCTCCTTGAACTTCGGTTCGGATTCGAATTCCTTGGAAGTGGGGTCAACGTCCGGGGAATAAACGTACAGTTCCGCCGTTTCCCCCGCCGGCTGGGGGGAGGCCAGCGCTTCATCCGCCGCCTGGTCAATCTCGGCATCCACTTCTTCTTTCAGCCGGGTCAATTCTGTCTCGGTCAGCACTTTTTCCTTGACCAAAAAATTGGCAAAGGTCAAAAGCGGGTCGCGGGCGTTTTCCTCCGCAATTTCCTTCGGCGAGCGGTAATCCGCCTGCACGTCGGACAGGGAATGGGAATAGGGGCGGATGACGTGGGCATGCACCAAGGCCGGGCCGCGCCCTTCCCGGATGTAACGCTCCGCTTCTTTAATCACCTCGTAGCTTTTCAAGGGGTCGCAACCGTCCACCTCCTTGATGAAAAGGGAAGGAAAGTTGGCCACCAGCTTGGAAATCGAGCCGCCGGCAGTCTGGAATTCCTTCGGCACAGAGATGGCGTAGTCGTTGTCTTCGATTAAAAACAGAACCGGCAGGCGGTAGATGCAGGCGAAGTTGACCGCCTCCCAGAATTCCCCTTCGGAAGTGGCGCCATCCCCACCGGAAACGTAGGTGATTTCGTCCGGGTGAAAATTGGAGGGGCGGTCTTCCGCTCCCAAAACCTCGGCGTAGTAGCGGGTGGCCTTGGCACAGCCGACGGCCTGCAGAAACTGGGTTCCGGTGGGGGAAGATTGGTTGACGATGTTCAGCTTTTTATGCCCCCAGTGGCAGGGCATCTGCCGTCCACCGGAGTTCGGGTCGGCCGCGGAGCCGGTTGCTTCCATTAAAACTTCCGCAGGGGTCATTCCCAAGGCCAGAACGAGCGCCCGGTCGCGGTAGTAGGGGTAAAACCAGTCGTAGCCGGGGCGCAAAGCCATTCCGGCGGCCACCAAAACCGCCTCGTGCCCGGCGCCGGAGATTTGGAAGAAAATTTTGTTTTGTTTTTTTAGGGTGATTTCCTTGTCATCCAGCCGGCGGGAAAGGTACATCAGCCGGTAGATGAAAACCAGTTTTTCCGCCGGCCACCCGGCCACCGTTTTCCCGATTGTCTGCTTTGCCGTCGCCATATCCTTTACTTTCTACGCTTTCCCGAATATGTCCATTTGCCCTCTTGGGGTAAGATATAAAATTTTGAGGGAAAAAAAGTAGGGGAATCTGAGGTCGGCAATTTGAATTAGAAGGGAGGAAGGGTAACCCTTCCTCCCTCAGAACGAAAAGGTTGCACGACTACATAAATGTTAACACACTAGCACGGTACGGGGATAGAAGCACCAGAATAGATATTCTTAAGCAACATAATCACTTCTGCAGGGCTCAAGATGTTGTCACAGTTCTTTTCATCCGCGAGAAAAGCACAGTTTAAAAGCAAAACTATATCTATAAGATTCAAAACGTTGTCTTTTTGCAAGTCCATGCTTGCAACAACTTTACACGGTGGTGGCGGAGGGGGAGGGGGAAAGCCATAGTCATACGCCGAACCAGTATACTGCTCCCCATTAGTGACAGGGTAGGATGAATGGAGTAGATTGTGGCTGAATTCACAAGGAGGATTCAGCGATGCGGAAGCGGGTCTTTGACGGCAAGACCAAAGCGAAAGTAGTTTTGGAGGGGTTGCGGGGGCGT
>DATLYY010000042.1 GCA_035574275.1 Verrucomicrobiia bacterium | reverse complement strand
GTTCTATTCCGGCTTTTTTTGGTTGGGCCGTCCGCCCCAAGCCCGGAACGGGCGGCGGCTTTTGCCGACGGGCCTTTTGGGCGCGCCTTATGGTGGCAAGCCGATGGAATGGCTTGGCCTCAGGGGCCGGGTGGAACTGCCGCACTCCCCCGCCCTGATGGGGGAGGGGCTTTTTGGCTTTTCGCTCCCTTTCGTCAAAGGGGGCTTGCGTGGTGTGTTTCTTGCCCCCGGCACTCGGCCGGGGGGTATCATGCTACGCCTTTGCGCCCCGGGGAGGGTCCGGTGTGCACACCGGCTCTTTCTCCGAGGCTAAATCCCGCTAACCAATACAGAGATTGGAGACAGGAGATTAGAGATTCGTCCCCGCCTCACAACCCCTGTTAAAGAGGGAGGTGGCTTGGGGGTTAGCCCTACACACGTCCCTCTACTAAAGGCCCGGCCTGCGAAATTCACTCCGATTTGGTTGCGATTTTGCAGCCCCCTCAACTCAATCCCAAACCGGAAGTCAAAAGCAGCATCACCAAGAGCCCAATCAAAACCCCCCACGCCGTATCCCCCTTGGAACAGCGGGATAAACTGTCCGGAATCATCTCCGCCACCACCAGATAAATCATCGCCCCCCCGGCAAAACCCAACCCTGCCGGAAGAAGCGGCTGAAAAAAGGAAACCAAAAGAAAGGCGGGAACGGCAAAAACCGGCTGCGGCACGCTCGTCAAAATGGCATACCCCGCGCAGGCGGAAACGGAGACCCCCTTGGCCCGCAACGGGAGCGAAACGGCAATTCCCTCCGGAATGTTGTGGATGGCGATGGCAATGGCCAAAAGCAGCCCGAACTCAATCTCCCCCGTGGCATATCCCACGCCGATGGCGATCCCCTCCGGGATGCTGTGGACGAAAAGCACCGCCAGCATCAAGACCGCCTGCCGCGAATCCGCCTCGCTCAAATTGGCAATCTGCCAGCGGTTTTTCTCCGCCATCCGCGCGCTCCAGACGAAAAACAAAGCCCCCGCCAGCATCCCCGCAACGACCCCCCAGACGTTTCCGCGGTGCAAGGCCTTGTCAGCCAGCGAAAAAACCGCCGCCGAAATCATCATCCCCCCCGCCACCGCCCCGGCGACACCCTCCCAGCGGGAGGACATCGTGCGCTTGAAAGCAAACGGCAAGGCTCCCAACCCGGTCGCCAAATCGGTCAAAAGCGCAGCCCAAAAAACATGCCAGGCGGTAATTTCCATTTCAGGAAAAAACCATGCGAATTTCTATTTTCTTGATTTTTCCGCCGCTTTGACGGTATTGGAGAGGAGCATCGCCACGGTCATTGGCCCGACGCCCCCCGGAACGGGGGTGATCGCTTCCGCTTTTTTGGAAACGGATTCGAAATCGACGTCCCCGACCAGACGGTACCCCTTGGGACTCGCTTTGTCCTCGACGCGGTTGATGCCGACGTCGATGACCACCGCCCCCTCCCGCACCATGTCCCCCTTGATGAGCTCCGGCACCCCCACGGCGGCGATGAGAATATCCGCCCGCCGGGTATGCTCCGCCAGATTACGGGTGGCGGAATGGCAGACCGTCACCGTGGCGTTCCCCATGGTCTTTTCCGCCAGCATAATCGCCAACGGTTTGCCCACGATATTGCCGCGTCCCACGATGACGCAGTGCTTTCCCGCCGGGGAATGCCCGTAGCGGGCGAGAATTTCCAAAATGGCGGCCGGCGTGCAGGGGACATAATTAGGCCGCCCCAAAATTAGCCGCCCCATGTTTTGGGGATGAAACCCGTCCACATCCTTCCCCGGCAGAATCGCCTCGGAGGCCTCCCGCTCGCTGATTTTTTTCGGCAGGGGGGACTGCACGATGATGCCGGTGATATCCGGCCGGTCGTTCAAGGCCAGAATCACGGTAATCAAACCGATGGTGGTGATGTTCCCCGGTGGCCGGACGATTTCGGAATATACCCCGATTTCTTCGGAGAATTTCGATTTGTTGCGGACGTACACCTCGGAGGCCGGGTTGTCGCCGACCAAAACGGCGGCCAGCCCGACTTTCCGCCCCGCGGCTTTAAGTTTTTCGACGCGGGCTTTAAGCTCCGTTTTAATTTCGAACGCTAACGCCTTGCCGTCTAATAAAATGGCCATATCCGGGAACTCCTATTCCCCGTCGTCGAACGTCTGCCCTTCCGGTTTGAAGTCGATTTTCAGCCGCTCGATTTTGGTCGCCCTGCCGCTCTGTTCATCGACCGAAACCACCACGGCGCAGAGCTTGATATCCTCCGTGGCGACGGTGAAGCGGTGCGGCAGCTGGGTCAAAAACCGCGCCAGGGCGTCCTGCGCGTTGATGCCGATGACCCCTTTGTGCGGCCCGGTCATCCCGACGTCGGTGATGAAGGCCGTCCCCCCCGGCAGAATCTGCTCGTCCGCGCTCTGCACGTGGGTGTGCGTGCCGACCACGGCGGAGACCTTGCCATCCAGATGCCACCCCATCGCCTGCTTTTCGGAGGTCGCCTCGGCGTGGAAATCCACAAAAATAATCGGCGTCTCCTTTTTCATCTCGGCAATCTCCCGCTCGGCGTAGCGGAAGGGGTCTTCCAAATCCCGCATATAGACCCGCCCTTCCAGATTCAGAACCCCCACTTTCTGCCCGGTAATCAACGGCTTGACGCGGGAGCCGAAGCCGGGCGTGCCGGGGGGATGATTCGCGGGGCGCAGAAAGTTTGGATCCGTTTCCAGGTAGGGAAAAATCTCCTTCCGGTCCCAGATGTGGTTGCCGGAGGTTTGCAAGTCCGCCCCGTAGCTTTTGATTTTCTGGGCGATTTGCGGGGTGCAGCCGTAGCCGCCGGCGGCGTTTTCCACGTTCACGATGGTGAAGTCAATGGCATATTTTTTTTTCAAACCGGGCAGAAGCTGGGAAAGCGCCCACCGTCCCGGCTTCCCCATGATGTCGCCGACAAAAAGTATGTTCAGGTCAATTCCCTTCCAAGGCCGTTCCGGCCGGTTTGGAAAAAAGAGAGTTTTTGCCGAAAAGGCAAACAAAAAATGCGGCGGCGAATCTAAAGATTCGCCCTGCGTTATTACACCGGTGGCGCAGGGGCGTGCCGCCGGATGTAAAAACCATTCGGCGCCACCGGATGGGTTGGCACCGCCGAAAATTATTTGGCGTAATCCACCGCCCGGGTTTCGCGAATCACGGTGACTTTAATCTGCCCCGGGTATTCCAGCTCCTGCTGGATTTTCTTGGCGATGTCCGCCGCCAGAACCACCGCGCCGGAATCATCCACCTGCTCGTTTTCCACCATAATCCGGATCTCACGCCCGGCCTGAATGGCATACGCCTTCGCCACCCCCTTGAAGGAGTCCGCCACCTCTTCCAGTTTTTCGAGGCGCTTGATGTAGTTTTCCAGCGATTCCCTGCGAGCCCCCGGCCGCGCACCGGAGATGGCGTCCGCCGCCTGGACGAGGACGGAATACGGCGTTTCCTGCACGACGTCCTGATGGTGCGAGGCGATGGCGTTAATCACGGCGGGCGGCTCGTTGTACTTCGCCGCCACCGTGGCGCCGATTTGGGTGTGCGTCCCTTCCGTCTCCCGGTCGATCGCCTTCCCCACGTCGTGCAGAAGCCCGGCCCGCTTGGCCAGATTTCCGTCCAGCCCCAACTGCGCCGCCATCAAGCCGCAGAGCCAGGCGACTTCCTTGGAGTGCTCCAGCACGTTCTGGCCGTAGCTCGTGCGGAATTTCAATTTTCCCATAAGTTTCAAAATTTCGGGATGAATCCCGTGCACGCCGACGTCGAAACAGGCCTGCTCTCCCGCTTCCCGGATGATGACTTCCATTTCCTTTTCCGACTTGGCCACAACTTCCTCGATGCGGGCGGGGTGAATCCGCCCGTCGGAAATCAGCTTTTCCAAGGCCATTTTGGCCACTTCCCTCCTTACCGGGTCGAAGCCGGAGAGAATCACCGCCTCCGGCGTGTCATCCACGATGACGTCCACGCCGGTGAGCGTTTCAAAAGTGCGGATGTTCCGCCCTTCCCGCCCGATGATGCGCCCCTTCATATCGTCCGAGGGGATGTGCACCACCGAGACGGTGGACTCCACGGCGTGGTCGGCGGCGGTGCGCTGGATGGCGGAGATGACGATGTTTTTCGCCTCCCGGTCGGCGGTTGTTTCCGCCTCTTCCTTGATTTGTTTGATGGTCGCCGCCGCCTCCGCCCGGGCCTGGTTCACCAGGTTGTCCATCAACTGCCGCCGGGCCTCCTCGGAGGACATTCCGGAAATCCGCTCCAGCTGGCGGTTCTGGTCGGCAATCAGCTTTTCCAGTTCCTGCTCGCGGATTTCCAAGGCCTTGTCCCGTGCGGAGACCACTTTTTCCTTGTTGATTAACTCCCGCTCTTTTTTGTTGACCAGGTCGGCCTTGCGTTCGACGGACTGTTCCCGCTCCTCCACTTTCTTTTCCGCTTTGGCCTGTTCGGCGCGGCGGTTGGAAATTTCCCGTTCGAAGGCGGTTTTGGCCTTGAACCATTCATCCTTGGCTTCCAGGATGGCCTCTTTTTTCTTGATTTCCGCCTCTTTTTCCGCTTCCGCCACGATTTTTTTGGCGAATTCCTCGGCTTTGGCAACTTTTTGGGAGGAGAAACGGCGGAAAAGAATTCCGCCTGTGAAGAAAGCGGCGAGTATTAAAAGGCCGGCGATAATAATCCATATTAGTTCCGGCATACAACCTCCATTATTTCTTGCCGTCCCGCGAGCGGGATGGCAAGGGGAATCTATTTTAAGCAGGAGGAAACGGGTTTGGTGCGCGGGCCCGGCCTTATTGGGGGCCGGGTTGAAAAGCCGTCAGCTTTTTCTGGGCTGCGGCAGTTCGAGGTCTTCGGCCAGCTTTTGGTCCATCCAGACCAGAAGCTCTTCGGCCTTCCCTTCCACCGAGGAAAGCTTCAACTCTTTCTCCCGGCGTTCCGAAAAAAGTTCGTGGGCTATGTTCAAGGCGGCCAGGACTGCGATTCGGGCCGGCTGTTTGGATTGCGTTCGGGCGGTAACTTCCCGCATTTTCTTGTCCACGTAGTCGGCTAAATGGTGAATATAGTCGGCCTTGGCGGGGGCCGTTACCGGATATTCCTCTCCGAAAATGTTAACCCTTACGGTTTGTCTTTTTTCGTCCACGCTAAAGTAAAACCCTTCCCATTCCTGCACGTCGTTTGGTTACAACCACTTACATCATACTGCTCAACTACGGTACTGCCTGTGGCATCTACCAAAGCCACACCTCAAAAGATATATCGGCAAAAATCGGAAGTCAAGCATACCGCTTCCATCAAATGTTTTTTTCGTAGCGGACGGCTTTAGTCCCGAGCGATGAGAATTTACAGATAGCCGGCGGGATACAGCTTGAAATCCTTATCAATAATACCTAATTTTGGTATTAGAATGAATTTGGAAAACCAAAGGCCAACCAAAATTCTTTGGATAAGCATCGCCAAGGAGGTTGATAATGATGGGCAAAATACGCAAAACGAAAAGGAAGCTTAAGATTAGACAGAAAAAAGAGCGGCGGGAGAAATACCAAAAGTTAAAGGCCAAATATCTCGCCGCCGGCGACCCGGAGGAGCGGAAAAAGATTCTGGAGAAGCTGGCGGCCATTGCGCCGTTTGTCGGCGTGGAAAAATGGCTGGAGAAGACCCGTAGAGCGTAGGGTGAAGAACGTAAGTCGTAGTTAAAACAAACAAAGGAGGAGCAATGTCCTTTTCCAACCTCACCAAATCCCAGGCCCGGCTGCGCCAGAACGGAAAATGCGCGCGCTGCGGCGAGACGCTGGTCGAAACGGAAGAAGCGGCCCATTATTTACTGCGCGAAAGCTCCGGCGGGCCGGATAAAGAGGATAATTGCGTGGTTTTGTGCCAGAACTGCCAGACCCTGGCATATCACAACGCCAATTTTCATACCAGCTACGTGACCCCGGTCGGGCATTTTCCGTACGCCAATCTTTACGGCGCACACCGGTCGGCGCCGGTTCGCTCCGCGCGGACGAGATGAGCGAAACGGCTCCCAACCCCCTCCGGCCTTCGGCCTCGTCCCCCTTGTTAAGGGGGACAAAAAGGACAGAAGAATGACCCAGGCGGAATTCGAACGGATTGCCAAGGAGGCGGTTTCCGGACTGCCGGAGGAAATCCGCAAAAAAATTGAAAACGTGCAAATAGTCGTTCGGGATGCCAGAAAACCAAAGCCGGGGGATGAGGTGGACGAGCGGGAGCTCTACGGACTGTACGCCGGGACGCCGCGACCGGAGCGGCTGCACGACGATTTGGGGCGGCTGCCGGACACTATCATTCTCTTCAAAAACAACCTCGAATCCGACTTCGAAGATGACCGGGCGGGGCTAATCAAGTGCATTCAGGAAACGGTGCTCCACGAGCTGGGGCATTATTTTGGCTTTGACGAGGAGGACTTGGAGGATATGGGAATCGGCTGATATGTGGACCTGCCCGGTTTGCAAACAGCGCTTCGTCAACAAAAGCCAATGGCACTCCTGCGGCAAGAACACGCTGGAGGGTTTTTTGAAGGGGAAGACGCCGGAAGCCGTCAAATTGTTCCGTTTCTTCGTTGACGAGTACAAAAAAATCGGAAAGTTCGATTTGCATCCGGCCAAGACGCGGATTGCCTTTGTGGCGAAAATCCGCTTTGCAGGGGTGACCAAGATTGGAAAGGATTACATCCAATGCGGCCTGCTTTTCGATAAATTGTACACCGATGAATGCTTTACTCAAATCGAAAAAATCCCCCCGGCCCGGCCGGGCGGGCGGGAATATTTCGCCAACCGTTTTCGGCTTTATAAAAAAAGTGATTTGACTCTCAAACTAAAAAAATATATGCGGATGGCGTATGACATCGGGCTGCGGAAGCATGTGAAGAAAAAGGAGGGTTGATTATGGCCTTGGAAATGAAAACGGCGTGCGAAAAATGCAAGGGCGTCCTGAAAAACGATGGCGAGGCGTTCATTTGCAGTTAC
Source organism: Verrucomicrobiia bacterium (assembly GCA_035574275.1). Classification (NCBI taxonomy): domain Bacteria; kingdom Pseudomonadati; phylum Verrucomicrobiota; class Verrucomicrobiia; species Verrucomicrobiia bacterium. The sequence goes on along the minus strand of DATLYY010000042.1, from coordinate 84,015 downwards.
GAATGCACGTTCTGCCCCTCCTGCGCCAAACAGATGAATTATGACTGCCCCAACTGCAGCGGGGAGTTGCTTTTGCGGCCGAAAAGAAAGCCCGCTCAATAAAATCCCAGCAACAAAAGCGCTAAGTCCGCAGTTTGAGCAATTTCCAAAGGGCACCCTTCAAGCTCAAGCATTCCAATGGATTAACCAAGCAATCCTCGCCTGCCTCTGCGGGGTATAAGTTAGAGTAGCGAAAGGAGGAAACCATGCTGCGTTGGGCATTTGGATTTCTCATCATCGCGTTGATCGCAGGGGTATTGGGGCTGACCGGCGTGCAGTTTATAGCCGCCAAGATTGCGTGGATTTTGTTCATCGCCTTCTTGATACTGGCCGCCATCTGCTTCGTCCTTGGCCGGCGGATTCCTCCCCCTGTTTAACCTGAGCACTCCTCCCAAGGGCGGGGTTTACCCCCGCCCTTATTATTTTCCTCCCGGCTCTCATCAACCTCCCCCGGAGAGGCAAAACTACAAAACTCTGCAAACAGACCTATCCTGTCCGCCGTAGGTTTTATAGAACGCGCCACCGTTTTGGAAAGGCAGTGGCAGGATGAAGAATCACATGTTTCCATTGGTGGCCGTTTGCGCCTTCCTTCTTGACGGCTGTTGTGGGCTGATGCCTGCCCCCTTCGGTATGCCGATCACGACTCATCGACAAGCTCAACGCTGGGAACGCCAGCACTTTGCGTGGCGGCAGCGGGAATGTTCTGATTCAATAAGTTACTACGTCCGAAACGAATGGCCGGGCAAAGAGGATTATATCCAGACCTACTACTTGACCAAGGACGGCTCCGTGCTGGCCGAATCGTGGCGGAATATTCCATCGGGAAAATTTATGGGGCGGGCCGCCCGCGGGGCTTGGCCGTTTGCCGTCCACCGGCGGCACTTAAACGAGGATACGATACGAAGCATATTTGAAAAACAAGTATACCATCCCATCGATTCCATAACCTTGGTTTTGCCGCTGCCGGTCGATGATATGTTGCGCCCCCTCTCGTGGCACATCTGGGCCGGGCAAACCGAATGGTATTTTTGGGTTTACAACGGCTGGCTTATGACGACGGACGAATACAAAAGAAAAAGAGAAACATACTTTGAACTTTTTAAGTCGTTCAATAAAGATCATCCAAGAAGGCAGGTAAAGTAACCTCTCCTTTTTGTCGATTGAGATGGCATAAGCGGCCGCTTTACGGGCTACTAAAAAGGGAGGGGAAAATGAATACCGCGCCGGGAGAACCAACGGGGTTGAAGGGATGGCTGATTTTGCCCGCCATCGGGTTGTTTGTCGCACCGCTTCGTTTGGGACTCAATTTGTTGAAGGATTTCTGGCCGATTTTCCGGGATGGCTACTGGCCGGTTTTGACCACGCCGGGGACGGAGGCGTATCACCCGCTCTGGAAACCCCTGCTCACGTTTGAAATCGTCGGAAATTCCCTTTTCATCCTCGCCAATCTGGCGTTGATATTCTTTTTCTTCACCAAACACTGGCGCTTCCCGACTTTGTACATCGCGATGCTGGCGCTAAACGTCGTCTTTGTGGTCAGCGATTTCTTTATGGGGAACGCCATACCGGCGGTGGCGGCTTCCAAAGACACGCAGGCCCTTAAGGAAATGGCTCGGACGATTATCGCGGCGGCGATTTGGATCCCCTACTTCTTGCGCTCCAGAAGGGTAAAGAATACCTTCGTCAAACCGGGTTCCGTCGGCACCTGGCAATCCCCCGCGGGGGTCAGCCAGCACAAGCCGGCGGTGCCGACCGGCGTTTGACGAGAAGTGGCCGACGGAAAAACTGAAGAGCTGAAAAAAATCGCCCGCCGCTGGATTGAGGAAGGCTGGGTCCGGGGGAACGTCAAAATTGTGGACGAGCTTCACGCCACCGATTTTGTAGACCGGGATTCCTCCGGCCGGGAGCCGTCCAACGCCGGATTCAAAAAAGCGATTTTGGAAGTGTATGCCGCCTTTCCGGATTTCAACTGCAAAGTTGAGGATTTGGTCGTCGAACCGGACACGGGAAAAGTGGCCGTCCGCTGGTCGGCCGTCGGCACGCACAAAGGAAAATATCTGAACGCCCCGCCGACCGGGAAGCAAATCCGCTTCAAAGGTATCGAAATCATCACGATCCGGAAGGGCAAAATCAGCGAGCGCTGGGGGGAATGGGACGGGATTGATTTGCTTGAGCAGTTGGGCGTGATTTAACCCGTCGGAGGGGCTGAATAAATTCAGCCCTCCAGCAACCGGCGGTTTCTGTCGAAAATATAAGTATATATGGCGAGAACCTTTTGGCTCTCTTTATTGGGACTTTTTGCCTTCCCAACCCTCTTGGTTTCCAAAACGGGGGATAAGTTGGCTTCAAAAGAGGCCTCCACCCCGGCCATATTAGAGCAGGCGATTTCCTCCCTTCCCGGCGGGTTTCAGGAACGGGTGTACAGGGCCTCCAAAAAGGACAGCATCCGCTATCTGTTTTTTGTGCCGAAAAATTACAACCCGAAGAAATACTACCCGGTGGTGCTCTGGCTGCACGGCCGGGGGGCGCGCGGCAAGGATTTGAGCGTTCTGCTTTCCTGGGGGGATGAACACGGCCCCGGATTTTTTACCCGGCCGGAAAACCAGAAAAACCACCCCTGTTTTGTCGTCGCCCCGCAGTGCCCGCCGGATGAATACTGGGCCGGGCCCTGGGGCAAACCCGCCTCCCGCCAAGAGAAGCTGATTGTCAAAATGCTCAAGCATCTGCGCTCCCGCTACAAAATCGACTCCAAACGGCAGTACGTAATCGGCATTTCGATGGGGGGGTTCGGGACGTGGGATATCATCGGGCGGTATCCGAAAACCTTCGCCGCGGCGATGCCGATGTGCGGCGGGGGATACCCCGGGCGGGCATCGGGGATGAAGAACACCGCCATCTGGGCCTTCCACGGCAAATCGGACCAGGCCGTTCCCCCCAAGCGCTCGCGGGAGATGGTGGAAGCGGCCAAAAAAGCCGGCGCGGAGGTGCGCTACACGGAATACAAGGGGGTTGGCCACGACGTCTGGGTGCCGGCCTTCAAGGAGGAGGAATTCCTCCCCTGGCTCTTCTCGCAGAAAAAGAAATAACCGCTCGTTTCGTTCCCCATTCAAGTCAAAAAGTTTCCGCAAGTTGCGGGTATTTGATATACTGCTCCCGAAAGGAGGCGAAGTATATGGCTTGGGTTTATTTGATTGTTGCCGGAATTTTTGAAATCATCTGGGCGGTCGGGTTGAAATATGCGCAGGGATTCACCCGGCTCGGGCCGAGCGTCTGGACGATTGCCGCGATGCTGGCGAGCTTCTTTTTTCTGGCGCAGGCGGTGAAAACGATACCGGTGGGGACCGGCTATGCCATCTGGACCGGCATCGGCGCGGTCGGCACGGCGGCATTCGGCGTCCTCCTTTTTTCCGAATCCGCCTCCCTTGCGCGGCTTTTCTGCATCGGTTTAATTGTGGCCGGCATTATCGGGTTGAAACTGACCTCAAGCTGAACAGCCCCGGTAGAAGGGTATAACGAAGAATGAAGGATATCACCAAAAAATACACAAACGGCGAAGTGACCATTCTCTGGCAGCCGGCGCTTTGCGTCCATTCCGCCAAATGCTTTTTGGGCCTCCCCGCGGTATTCGACCCCACCAAACGCCCTTGGGTGAACCCAGAGGGGGCGGATACGCAAAGGATGATTGAGCAAGTCAAGCAATGCCCTTCCGGCGCCCTCTCCTATTTTATGAACGAGGAGAAAAAGCAGGAAAAGTGACTTCAAAGATTTTTATTTTGGTCTTTCTTTTCTTATTGACCGGCCGTAACATGGAAGCCCAAAGACGAGACCGCAATTTGGAACGGGTGGGGGGCTTTTGCGAAGGGTGCGAGGGGATTTATGAAGGGATGCCGAAAAATTTGAGTTGGCAGACGGTGATCGCGGACAGCTCCGAGCCGGGGGAGCGGCTCGAATTGAGCGGCACGATTTTCAAAAAGGACGGCAAAACGCCGGCCAAGGATGTCATCCTCTACGTCTATCACACCAACGCAGAGGGGTATTATGAACCGTCCGAAGGTCAGACCGGCTGGGCAAGGCGGCACGGGCATCTGCGGGGTTGGGTGAAGACGGATGAGCGGGGACAGTATTCTTTTCGCTCCATCCGTCCGGCCCCTTATCCGAACGGAAGCGACCCGGCCCATATCCATTGCATAATCAAAGAGCCGGACAAAAACGAGTACTGGATTGACGACTACTTCTTTGAGGGAGACCCGCTTATAACCGGGCGGATAAAAAACCGGCTGGAAAAAAGGGGCGGCTCGGGAATTGTCCAGCTGACCAAAGACGAAAACGGCGTCTGGAGTGGCCAACGGGATATTGTCCTCGGCCAAAACGTTCCCAATTACAAGTAAACCTACGCGGAGAGTTCAGATTCCAAGCGGGAAAGCTTGGTCAAAATCCCTTCCAGCCGGTTTTTGAATTTATCCGACTTGTCCTTGGCCACTTTAACGACGTGCGCCCGCTCGTCGTCCATTCGCCGGGTGGAGGATCTTAAGGCCGCAATCTCTTTTTCCTTTTCGGAAAGTTTTGCCTCCAGTTCCGTTTTGGCCCGCTCCAGCACCTTCAATTCCTCTTTCGCCTTTTCCAGGGCCTCAAAGGTTTTGGTGACTTTCTCTTCCAGACGTTTTAGGGCATCGGTCATTGTTTCCTCCAGACGAGGCCGAAGCGGGAAACCAGCCGGCCGATCAGTTTTTCGTGGGCGGCGTCCGCCTCGGCGTCGGTTAAGGTTTTTTCGCTCGACCGGTAGCGGAAGGAAAGGGCCAGACTCTTTTTCCCCTCCCCCGCCTGCGGGCCGGTGTACAAATCGAACAGCTCGAACTTCTCCAAGAGCGGCTCCCTGGCATTCCGTATTTCATCCAAAACATCGCCGACCAGAAGCTCCACCGGGGCGATCAAGGCGGCGTCCCGCTCCACCGCCGGAAAGCGGGAAAAGGGGACATAGGTTTTTTCCGGACCGGCCAGTTTGAGCAGCGTTTCCCAGTCGATTTCCGCCAGAAAGCAGGGCTTTTTGAAATGCAGTTCCTTGATCCATTCCAGGTTCAATTCGCCAACGAGGCCGATAGATTGTCCCCCTATTTTTAACTCGAATTCCTGCTCCAAAAAGGCGGGCAGCGACTCTTTTCGTGTCAACGCCACGGGCTGCCGCAGGAATACCGCAAAAAGTTTTTCCAGAACACCGGTGAAGTCGTAAAAATCGGCCGTCCGCCCCTTCTCCCGCCAATGGGGCGCGGCGGCGGCGGAGAGCACGAGGCCCAAACGCCAGCACTCCTCCGGCGGGGTGCCGGAGCGGAAAATTTTGGAGAACTCAAAAAGCCGGACGGTAAGGGTCCCTCCGGCGTGATTGCGGCCGGCCGCTTCCGCCAGCGAAACCAGAAGGGTGGGGCGCAGAACCGAAAGCTCCTCGGAAAGGGGATTGGCCAGCGCGGCGAACGGCCCGGCAAAACCGGCCTTGGCGAAAACTTTTGGATTCCCCAAGGGGCTGTTGACCGCCTCGGAGAAACCGGAACCGGTCAAAAGCTCCCGCATCCGCTCAGCGGCCGCCTCGAAGGCGGAAACCCCGGGAACCAAAGGCCCGCCGCCCCGCTGCCGGGAGGGGATTTTGTCGTAGCCGTAAAGCCGCGCCACCTCCTCGATCAAATCCGCCTCTTCCCTGATGTCCACGCGGAAGCTTGGCACCGTAACGGTCAATTCCTTGCCGGGGCTTACGGTCATCTCCAGCCGGGTCAGGTAATCGACCACTTCGGGAGAGGTAATCTCCGCCCCCAAAACCTGCGCCATCCGGATGGGCCGCAGGGCCAGCTTTACCGGTTCCTTTGGCTTGGGATAGACATCCACGCAGCCGGTGAGAACTTCCCCTCCGGCCAGTTCGGCAAAAAGCTGGGCGGCCCGGTCGAGGGCGACTGGTATGACGTTGATATCCGTCCCTTTTTCAAACCGCAGGGCCGATTCAGTCATTAGTCCCAGCCGTTTGCGCGTCCGGCGGATGCCGCGCGGTTCGAAGTAAGCCGCTTCCAGCAAAACCTCCGTGGTGTCGTGCTGAATTTCGCTTTCCATCCCCCCCATCACACCGGCCAAAGCCGTTCCCGCCTTGCCGCTGGTTATGAGCAGATCTTCCGCCGTGAGAACCCGCTCCACACCGTCCAGCGTTTTCAGCTTCTCCCCTTCCGCCGCCCGGCGCACCAAAACCCGCGCCGAGCCGAAGCGCTTGAAATCAAAGGCGTGCAACGGATGCCCCAGTTCCAGCATCACCAGATTGGTGATGTCCACGGCGTTGTTGATGGGGCGCATCCCGCCGGCGATGATTTTTTTCCTGAGCCAGAAGGGGGATGGGCCGACTTTTATTTTCCGCACGAGCCGGGCGGCGTAGCGGCCGCAGCGCTCCGGGTCGGAAATTTGCACGGAGACAAAGCGGGAGACCGGTTCCTCCGCCTCCTTCAGGGCGATTTTCGGATGTTTCAACTTTCCCCCGACCAAAGCGGCTATTTCACGCGCGATGCCCACCACCGAAAGACAGTCCGGCCGGTTGGGGGTCAGCTCCACGGCCAGCTTCCAGTCGTCCAAATCCAGCTCGTCGGTAAGTTTCTTGCCGATGACGCCGGAATCGAGCACCATAATCCCCTCTTTATCGACTCCCAGGCCGAGTTCAGACTCGGAGCAGATCATCCCGGCCGATTCCACCCCGCGGATGTTGGCGAGCCCGATTTGCACGCCGTTCGGCAGTTTGGAACCGACGGGAGCGTAGGCGATCTTCTGCCCGCTCTGCACGTTGGGGGCGCCGCAAACCACCCGCTTCTTTTCGGAGCCAAGCGATACCGTGCAGACCGTCAGCCGGTCCGCTTCCGGATGTTTTTCCACCAGTTCAACCTTGCCGACCACCACGCCGTCCAGCTTGGGGAAAAGCGGCTCGACCGTTTCCACGGCAAGCCCGATGCCGGTCAGCCGTTCAGCCAGTTCCTGCGGGGAGAAGGAGAAATCAACCCATTCCAGAAGCCATTTATAGGACGTTTGCATTTAAGCTTGAAGTTTTAGAATTGCTCCAGAAATCGCAAATCGTTTTCGTAAAAAAGCCGGATGTCGTCAATCCGGTATTTCTGCATCGCAATCCGGTCCACCCCCAAGCCGAAGGCGTACCCCTTCCAGACCTCCGGATCGTAGCCGACGTTCTTGAAAACCTGGGGATGAATCATCCCGCACCCCAGAATCTCCAGCCACCCCTCGTACTTGCAGACCGAGCATCCCTTCCCTCCGCAAATCGTGCAGGAGATGTCTATCTCCATCGAGGGTTCGGTGAACGGAAAATAGGAGGGGCGGAAACGGGTTTTCACGTTGCCGTAGAAAGCGGAGACAAAAGCGTTCAAAACCCCTTTCAAATCGGCAAAGGTGACATCGGCATCCACGTAAAACCCCTCGATTTGCAAAAAGGTGTAGTAGCTGCGGGCATTTATCGCCTCGTGGCGGTACACCCTCCCGGGGGCCAGTATTTTCACCGGCGGTTTCCGCTTTTCAAAAACCCGCACCTGCACGGGTGAGGTGTGGGTGCGCAGAAGCAGGTCGGAATCCTTGAGGTAGAAAGTATCCCACATATCCCGCGCCGGGTGGTCTTTGGGAAAATTCAACGCTTCAAAGTTGTAAAAATCGGTTTCCACCTCCGGGCCGGTGGCAATTTCAAATCCCATCACGTTGAAAATCCGCACGATTTCAGCATTCACTTTGATCAACGGATGGCGGTGACCTAAAGGCGCAGGAGTTCCGGGAAGAGTATGGTCAAAGAAACCTCGAGCGGCTTTTCGGGAAGCCGCTTCGAGTGCTGAAAGGCGTGAATTAATTTTTTCTTCGAGGGCGACCCGGGCCGAATTCAGGGCCTGCCCCACCTTGGGGCGCTCCTCGGCCGGGACATCCTTCAAAGAGCGGAGCGCTAGGGTCAGAACGCCGCTGCGCCCGACGTATTTGACTTTTAAGGTATTAAGTTCTTCCGTGCCGGCGGCCGACTCGATCTCCTTTTCGGCCGTGGAAACAAGCTGCCCGACTTCCCCTTCGGACAGAACCCCCATACTACGCTTTTGCGAGCTTGGCCAGTTCGCCGAAGGCGGCCGAGTCCCGCACGGCCAGCTCCGCCAGAATCTTGCGATCCAAAGCGACCCCCGCTTTTTTCAACCCGGAGATGAAGCGGGAATAGGAAAGCCCGTGCGGGCGCGCCGCGGCGTTGATACGGACAATCCAGAGGGCGCGAAATTCCCGTTTTTTGTTCTTGCGGTCCCGGTAGGCGTATTTCCAGCCCCGCATCACGGTCTCCTTGACCGTGCGGTACAGCTTGCGGCGGCCGCCGAAATTCCCCTTGGCGGCCTTGAAATATTTTTTCTTGCGGGCCCTGGCGGCGACGTTGTTGGTGGCGCGTGGCATGCTTCTTCCTCCCTAAGCCCCGTACGGCAGAAGCGTTTCCAGCCGTTTTTGGTCGGCGCCGCCGACGTAGGCTGGCCGGCGCATTTGACGCTTCCGTTTGGAGGTCTTGCTGGTCAAAATATGGCGCAAAAAGGCCCGCTTGTGCTTCAGCTTGCCGGAGGCGGTTTTGCGGAAGCGTTTGGCCGCCGAGCGGTTGGTTTTCATTTTAGGCATATCGGCTCCTCATTTCTTCTAACCAAAACATAAAGCGGCCTGAGGCCGGTTTCAGCTAAGCCGATAATGTAAGAAATTTTTTTTAACTTGGCTACAAAAAAATTGGACCTGCGACCCAACCCTTCCCTGGAAGGATTGAGAATGAGGTTAAAGACCGTTCAAATGCACAAGAATATAAACCTCACATCGGTTTGGGGGGTGGGGCCGGTTCGGAGGCCCGCACCTCTTTGGGGCGTCCGCCGGAGGCAGCCGGTTTGGGGAGAAAAACCATCGTGATGGTTTTCCCTTCCAGCTTGGCCTTCTGTTCCGGGTAGCCAACATCGGCCAGATCCTGCTCCACCCGTTTGGCCATGTCGAAGCCGAATTCCTGGTGCACCACCTCCCGGCCGCGGAAGTTGATGGCGACTTTCACCCGGTCCCCGTCCCCCAAGAATTCCCGGGCGTGGCGCAGTTTGAAGTTGTAGTCATGGTCGTCCGTGTTGGGGCGAAGCTGGATTTCCTTCATATCGACGGTGTGCTGCTTTTTGCGGGCCGAGCGGGCTTTTTTGGCCAGTTCGTATTTGTACTTGCCGTAATCCATAATCCGGCAGACAGGGGGGCGGGCGTTGGGGGAGATTTCCACCAAATCCAGTCCCTTTTCGGCCGCCATTCGCTGGGCCTCGCGGGTGTTCAAAACCCCCAGCTGTCCGCCATCGGCGTCAATCACGCGCACTTGAGGAATGCGGATACGGTCGTTTACCCGAAGTTCTTTTTCCTTGATGGTTCCTCCTTTTTAGTAGCCGGCGGCCCTGCCCGAGGGGCCAAGCCCGGTTTTCTTGGTTTTTATCTCTTCCAACAAAAACTGTTCCAGTTCATCTATATTTTTCGTTCCCAAATCCCCCCGGCCGTGACGGCGCAGGGCCACCGTGCCGGCGGCCACTTCCTTTTTACCCACCACTGCCATGTAGGGAATTTTTTGCGATTCCGCTTCCCGGATTTTGTAGCCGATTTTCTCCTTCCCCCGGTCAACGAAGATCCGAACCCCCTTCGACTTCAACCGCTCCGCAAGTTTGCCGATGTATTCCAACTGCTCATCGGTAATCGGGAGCAGCGCTACCTGTATAGGGGCGAGCCAAAGCGGAAAAACGCCGCCGTAATGTTCCAACAGAACGCCGAAGAACCGTTCCATCGAACCCAAAAGGGCGCGGTGAATCATCACCGGCCGCTGGTAGGTGCCGTCCGGGGCGACAAAGTACAAATCGAACCGTGCCGGTAAATTGAAATCAAACTGGACGGTGGTGCACTGCCAGGCCCGCCCCATCACATCCTTGATTTTCAAATCAATTTTCGGGCCGTAAAAAGCTCCCCCGCCCTCGTCAACCGAATAGGCCAGCCCCTTCAGTTCCAAGGCCCGGCGCAAGGCATGGGTGGCCATTTCCCAGTCCTCCGGCACGCCGATGGCATCCGCCGGGCGGGTGGAAAGCACTACTTCATACTCGTCAAAGCCGAAGGCAGACAAAAACTCGAAGGTCAAATCCAGAACCCCCAGAACTTCCGATTCCACCTGGTCGGGGCGGCAGAAGATATGGGCGTCGTCCTGGGTGAACCCGCGCACCCGCAAAAGCCCGTGCAGAACACCGGAGCGCTCGTAGCGGTACACGGTTCCCAGTTCGGCCCAGCGCAACGGCAAATCCCGGTAGCTGCGCAGCTGAGTCTTGTAAATCTCGATGTGGAACGGGCAATTCATCGGTTTCAACTGGTACAAATCCTTTTCCACCTCCACCGGCGAATACATGTTGTCCCGGTAAAAATCGGTGTGTCCCGAAGTTTGCCAGAGATTAAGCCGGGCGATGTGCGGGGTGAACAGAATGTCGTAGCCGAAAGCCAGATGCCGCTGCCGCCAATACTCTTCGATAAGATAGCGCACCAGGGCCCCCTTGGGGTGCCACAAAACCATCCCGGCGCCGATTTCATCCTTGATGGAGAATAAATCCAATTCTTTTCCTAATTTCCGGTGATCCCGCCTCTTGGCCTCCTCCACCCGGGCGAGATACTGCTCCAAAAGTTTCGGGTCGGGAAAGGAGACACCGTAAATGCGCCAAAGCATCCGGTTTTTCTCGCTCCCCCTCCAGTAGGCGCCGGAGGAAGCGGTGAGCTTGACCGCCTTGATCCGGTCGGTGGAGGGGATGTGCGGCCCGCGGCACAGATCGGTAAAGCGGTCCTGGGAATAAATCGAAACCGACGGATCGTTGATGCCGTCCAGAATCTCCAGTTTGTACGGTTCCCCCATTTTTTTAAAGAACTCCCGCGCCTCGGAGGTCGGTATCTCCCGGCGGGAATAGGGGTGTCCGCCGGCGGCGATTTCCGCCATCCGCTTCTCGATGGCGGCCAGCTCTTCCGGAGTAAAGGAGCGGTCCCGGTCAAAATCGTAGTAAAACCCCTCCTCGATGGGGGGTCCGATGGCCACCTTGGTGCCCGGGAAAAGCTCCTGCACCGCCTGGGCCATCAGATGGGCGGTGGAATGCCAGAACATCTCCTTCCCCTGCGGGTCTTCCCAAGTTAGAAACTTGAGTTCTCCCTCTTCTTCGATTGGCCGGAAAAGGTCAATCATCCGGCCGTTCAAAAGCGCCCCCAGCGCTTTCTGCCTTAAATCGGAGTTTTTCTTCTCCAGTATTTGCTGCGGGGTGACCCCTTTGGGAAACTCTTCCCGGTTGCCGTGGATGGTTAAAACGAGCTTATCCATTCATCCGTACAATTAAACCGGGGACTTTGGCCGGGGAATGACGATTTCGGAAGAATAATCGGAACGGCGGGTTCTCCAGAAAAAACGGCCGTTTTCTTGCGGTTTTCGCCATCATCAAAAAATGGGCGATGATGGACTCGAACCATCGACCCCTTGCATGTCAAGCAAGTACTCTAACCATCTGAGCTAATCGCCCGCAACACCGGTGCAATATAGAGGCGGCATCACGGGTGTCAAGCCGGGCTTCAATCTCTCTGTGAATGGGATGGAGCGGAAAAGCGGACACTAAAGGGGCGGGAATCGAATCGGGCAAGTTTTTAATCAATCCCCATTTCTTCCAAAAAACGGTCGGCGATTTTGGCGACCACCTGAGGGCGGTCGTAATACCCCTGCGAGACGCGCAGAAGCGCTTTTTGAATCCGCTCCGGCCGGATGTCCGGCAGCGTCGAAAGCCGTTCCTTGGCCTGGTGGATAAACTCCTCGCGGGTCACCACGCCGACGGGCGTTCCGTTTTCTGGTTTTTGTTTCCTTCTTCCGTTAACCGGCATTTTTTTCTCCGTCCCGCAAGGCGAGACCTATTCAATGTATCGTCAAAGGCCCGGTTTTGACAAGTTGTTTTTTTTCCCGCCCGCCCCGTCCGATCGGCCGGCCAACTCTTCCAAAAGCCGCCGGCTTTTGACCAGCTCCTCCAGTTCGGACCGGATGAACGCCTCCCGGCTTTCGGCCGCGGAAAGGTTGTCTTTGAGCAAGCTGATGTTTTTTTCCACGATGGCGGCGATGGAGGTCACCAGCCGGCGCACTTCGAGGTGGGAGCTGGCCAAAACGAAGCTTTTCTGGTCTTTTTGCATGATGTCGGAAAGCCGCGCCTCACTCTGGGCAATCCGTTGGGAAAAACGGGAAATGTCGGCGTACACCTGCGCCAGTTCCGTGTCCCGGCCCAGCTTGATGCAGTCCTTCTGCTTGTCGGCCAGAATGAACATCGACTGGTAAAACGAAAGTTCGTCTTTCAAAAGGGAAATGATTTCCTTTTCGAGGCTCGCGGTGGGCCGGAAGTCCATCACTTGTCCTTTCTATCGTTTGGCCCGGATGAAAAAAGAGTGTCCAAACCGGAAAGCTGGGGCAAAAACGCCTGCCAGGCAAGCGCTTCTTCGGGAGAGAGCCGCCGGCGCTGACCGTTTTTGTTTTGAAGTTCCAGGAATTTATCCCCCTGTTCCCCCTCCCTCACCCGCACGACCCAGCCGGTCTTTGCCAGAACGGGCGCCAGCCGGAGCGCGAGTGCGTCGAGCTCTTCGCCGCTCGGCGGGTAATAAACCGGCAAAAAATGTCCGGCGTCCGGACTTTCGTTTGGAAGGGAAAGAACCGGTGTTTGCAGCGCCAGCTCGGTTTGTCCGGATTTTCTTTTTCTCGTTTTCGCCATCCCGGTGTCGAAGTTGAAGGGGATTTTCTTCCCCTCATCTTATGTTTCGGCAGAAAACGAAGGGAGCTTTAAATTTTCGGCAGCTGCCGGCGGAGTTCTTCCATTTTCACCCGGATTTCGTCCGATTCCGGCGAAAGGGTGTGCGCCTGGCGGAAGCTGGAGAGGGCCGACTGGGTGTGCCCCAGGTTCAAGTAGCAGTCCGCCAGTTTTACCCAGGCCTCTTTTTCCGCCGGATGGAAACGCAGGAAATCCTCGTAAAAATTCACCGCCCGGCCGAACTCGTTTTCCCGGTAAAGCAGATCGGCAAAAAAGCCGTAGACGCTTTTATCCTCCGGCACGAGTGTGATATACTGCTCCAAGCTGGCCCGGGCCTCCTTGAGCTTCCCCAGGCGGGACAAGCTGACCGAAAGGTTGCGCCAACCCTCTTCCCAGGCCGGGTTCCGCTCCAAAGCCCTTCGGTAGCATTCCTCCGCCCGGTCGAACTCCCCGAGTTGGAAGCAGACGTTTCCCAACTCGTTGAGCACCTCCCAGTCATCCAGAAAGGCGGAGAGATACTCCTCGTACAGGAACTTGGCTTCACCCCATTGCCCCAAGCCGGCGAGTGCCTGCGCCTTGAATTTTTTGGCCCAAGTGAGCGTCCGCAAACTCGAATGTTTCTCCAAAACCGAAAGCACCTTGCTCCATTTGCCGGCATCCGCAAACACTTTTAGACAGACGGCGGCCCCTTCCCGCGTGGCGCAAAACTCTTCCGCCAGCTTCAAAAGCTCCTCCGATTGGGGGACTTTTTTGAACCCCTGGGACAAAATCTGCCCGGCTTCCCCATATTTTTTGACTTGGAAGTAAAAATGGCTCAAGTCCAGATAGGCCAGCGAATCGTCGCTTTTGGCGTCGATTGCCTTGCGAAACTTTTCGGCCGCCTCCTCCCCCCTGCCGCTTTCCTTGAGGGCCCGCCCCCAGAGGCGGTAAACCTCGGACTGTAATCCCTCGGCGGAATTGAACTTTTGGCTGAATTGGCCGGCTTCCAACGCCTCGAAATACCGGCCGGCGTAATGGATGGTGCGGTCGTATTCCGCCATCTCGCAGGAGGATTGGGCCGCCAAGTGCAACACCCCCAAATCATCGGGGAAGGCCTTTACCAGCATATTGGCAAACCGGGATGCGGCCGGCACCTTACCCACACGCAAGTAAGCGCTTGCAACGATGAAGTAAAGCCGAAGTTTATCCGGTCTTGCCAACTGCCTGACTTCTGATGCCGGCAGCCCTTCAAAAAGCGCCACCAGCCCCAAAAACTGATTCGCCTCGAAGAGCCGCTGGGCCCGTTCGAGAACGGAATTATTTACTTCTGACATACGCCTCCCTTTGGGCTGAAAAATTAAAAAGGGGCAAATACCGCTGCATCTATTTATGTATCGGCAGCGGGAAAGGCGAATTTTAGGAAAAAAATGAAATTCCCTATTTCGGGCAGCTCCGCAGCCCCTGCTCCGGGGAACGAGAAACTATACCTCCACTTCCCACCCCGCCACCCAGCGGAAGCGGAAGTTATCCTCGTTCAATTTGGGATAGCGGTAGAAGGGGAAATCCAACCGGAAGCGGTGCTTGGGCCAGACGTGCGGAAAGCGCAGCCCGGCCCCCAAATCGAGATATCCTTTGATGTCCAGTTCATCATCAAGTTCGTTGGGATATAAACCGCGATAGTGGCCAAGCGCCCCAAAATCAGCAAACACGTAATTGGAATAGTTTCGCAAAAAGGCGGTCAAAAGTGGAATTTTGGGCAAAAACTTGAACGATACCAGCCGGGGAAAAGTCAATTCGACAGTTGTTGAAGCAACCCCGTCCCCGGACAGATTCTGGGCGTAGAAACCGCGCACATTTCCGCCGCCGCCGAGCCGGACGTTATCGACAAAACGGGTCGGCACAGCTCCCCGGCTACGGATAACGGGGGCATCCAGCGCCTCTTCGGGGCTGCCGGAGGCAAGATAAAAGCGCTTTTGCGGCGGGGCGTCCCGATTCCCCAATCCGGCAAAAGTCCGCACGTCCAAACTGAACTTTTTCCAAACCGGCGTTTTGATTTCGAAGTGCCCCCAAAAACGGCGCACGTCGCTGTCGCTCCCCAGAATCGAGGCCTCGCCGGAAAGGCCATAGTTCAATTCCGCTTTGCCGGCCCGCATTTCGGTGCTCCATTTCAAGCACAAAAAAGTCGCTTCCTCATTTTGAGCCGACCAGGAACTGTAAGCGGAAAGATATTCCGGGTGGACAAGTTTCTCGCTAACCACCGATAAACTCATCCGGTGCACAGGCGGGAAAAGCTGGCGGGGGCGGGATTCTTTGGAGATTCCGGCTTCATAATACTCCCTCCCCTCCAGCCATCTTGCCCTGCCAAAAATCTTTCCTCCCCGTCCCAAAAACCCGACCAAGGTCGAATACGAAAAATCGATATTCCCCCGCTTCAATTTCTTGGTGGCTTTGAGCCCGTCGGCCCAGAAGACGTGATCCAAACCGAGATAGCTCCCCTGCAAATTGGCACCCAACATTACTCCGTCCACGCGGTTGTACCAGAGGGAGGGACGCCAGAGGAAATGGTAGCGGTCAACGGGCAAAACGTCCACCACCAGATTGTTCAACTGCAAATCCGCTTTGGGAAAATCGGGGAAGCTTTTCCAGCGGTTGTTGAGTGGATTGACATCCGCCAGCCGTCCGGAAGGGTCGATTTCGATTTCCTTCGGCTTGGAAGGCAGGTAAACCGCAAATTGATACTCCTTTTCCGGCAGGCGAACCTGATCCCAGACGGGCAAATATTTCCAAGTGGCGTTCCCTCGGCCTTGCTCGGGATAAACGGGCTTGCGGTAATCGTTGACCGGAATGGTGAACTGCCGCATCCCGCCCCCTTTTAATTTGAATCCCAAATCGATCGGCATAACCAGTTCGCCGGAGCGGTAGATTTTCCCGACGACCAAATACGCTGAATCCCCCGTTTTGCCGGTTGATTTGGTGGAAACGGAGCCGATGCCGTAATCCGCCGTGCGGTTGGTGTTAATCCACTGGTCAAAAAACCATTCGAGCGAAGTGCCGGCGGCCTCTTCCATTGCGGCCTGAAAATTCTCTTCGTAGGGATGTTTGAAATGCCACTTTTCAAAGTAGTTTTTCATTCCCCGCGCGAAAACCGAATCCCCCAGCACGTATTGCAGGTTGAAGAGCAAAACCACCGTTTTGTAATAGGAGGACGTGCGATACACCATCCGCTCCGGTGAGCGGTCCGCCTCGATGATGGAGCGCTGTGCGAAGCCGGTCTTGTGCCAGAAAAGGTAGTTGCGGTAGCCCCGGTTGGCGCGGTCTTCGTCCACCGGGTAGAGCTTCTTTTTCCATTTCGTATCCCAAAAAGAAACGTTTCCCCTTCGGCCGTGAAGCGCTTCGATGATGTTCACTTCGAGAAAGGTGGTGAACCCCTCGTCCAAAAAGGCCCGATCCACCGGGTTGGAGCCGACCGCCCCCATATACCAGTTATGGGCGATTTCGTGCCAGATTAAAAGTCGATAGGAGGGGGACTCCCCGCCGCAGAGCACAATCATCGGATATTCCATTCCGTCGTAGCTGTCCGTGATGCTCATCTGCGGATAGGGATAGCGGCCGTAGTTTTTGGAAAAATACTCGATTCCCTGCCGGCCCAGTTCCGCCGCATCCTGCCAGCGGGCGGCGTGCTTTTCCTGCGCAAAGCTGTAAATTTTGATGCCCTCCCACTCCGCTTCGCCAATGCGGAAAGTCGGGTCGGCCGCCCAGGTGAAGTCGCTTACATTTTCCCCTTTGAATTTCCAGGTCTTGGTTGCACCGGGAGTTTTGGGAATGATGACGCTGGCCGGGGAGTTCCATTTCTTGTCTTTGAAATGTCTGATGTCCAGTTTTTGCCGCAGGGTATCCGGCAGAACCTCTTCCCTATTTTGCAAAATCCCCGTGGCGGCGACGATGTAGTGCGCCGGCAGCGTTATGTAAACTTCGTAGGTGCCGAATTCGCCGTAATGCTCGCCGGAGCCGAGAAATTGATTATTGACCCACCCCATTTTCCAGTCATAAACGCATATCGAAGGATACCAATAGACCGCTTTGAACTGTCCGTCCGTGTATTCCGTCCTCCCCGCCGCCTCGCCTGCGGGGATTTTGGTCTGGAAACCGATGTCGAAGATGAACGAATCGCCGGGGGCAAGCGGCGAAGGTAAATCGACTTTGAAAATTGTCTCGTCGAGATGCACCGGCAAATTCCAGCTTGAGGAAGCGCCCCGCACGTATTCAATCTTCATCTCCCCCCACTCCTCCGGCTTGGAGTCCGCAATTCCAAAGTTGTAGAAGCTCTGCTGGCGTTTGGCCATTCGGGAGCCGGGGCGGTGGGCGTTGGGGTAGGCGTGGAAATAGACAAACCGGAGCGTATCCGGCGAGTTGTTCCAGTACACCAGCTTCTCCGTGCCGGAGATGACCCGGGTGGAATCGTTCAGCGTCACCTGAATCTTATACGCCACCCGCTGCTGCCAATACTCCGCTTGGGCAGTCGAAGACCCTGAGCCGAGTCGAAGGGCCGAAGCCAAAAGTATTGTTAGAACCAACCCAACCTTGCGCATTTCTCCTCCAAAAACTAAAGGGCTAAAAGTAAGGATTTTTGAGGGGGGGACAAGATAAAATTTTTGCAAGAAAAAAAAGGATGGCAGTGCCGAGAGAGGCCTCCGATGCCACTGCTCCGAAATATTTCTTGACATCCTCCGCTCGATAGGTAATTTTAACACAGGCAAAAATAAGCGGAAGAAACACTGTTGGCTTAGGGCAGGAGGTTCCAATGTTTTTACCAAACAGAAGTCGGTTTACCGCAAGAACACTTTTATTCGCTATTGGAGTTTGGTTTCTTTGGATAAGTACCTCATTAGCTTCAAAAGGAGAGGTAGTATATAAAAGTAGTAGTTGCGATTACTTCATAGTGGAAACACCATCAGGGTTTGCCTTATTGGAATGGTACGGAGGAAATGATCCTTATAAAGGAGACATAATTGTTGGAGATTTCGAAGAATTTGGTTTCCAAGACATTTACAACATTACTGCGGACTCAGAACTAAGAGTCTGGGTAGAAGACTACTGGCTTTCTAAAGAAGATGCTGTCGAAAAGTATTTCGAGCATTGCGACTAATCCCTCACTAGGGATAAGAACAAAAAAGTCGTCCACCAATAAAACATTGGCGGGAGTAGCTCCCGACACAACACTAAAAAAGTGGCGAACGTGGCAAACTTGGATTCTTACGAATTTGTCACGGAATACTTAGGCCGATACCTTTAGCCGGTAAGTGCTGAATAAGCTTTGTAAGGTCGGCATACATCACATCGATGCGCTGACGGTCTGTTTTATGAGGCCAATTCATATGCCCAACGATATTCCGTGGAAGGCGTATTAGCTCAATTTGGGCAATCCAGTTGTCAATATCAGGAATTATAGGTTTGAAGAGATGACTATTAGCGGTGATGATACTGTTTAAATCTGAAAGAAATGCGTAATATATTTCGTGTCTTCCGGGCGTGCTGTGCCAGGGCTTGTTAGCATAATCGGCCTGTCGAGTCCTGACTTTATTTTGAAGATTTGGATTGACAGTCGCAACCCACCAATTCGCATTGACTTGTACAGTCAGAATTGAGTGCATCATCACGCGAAGAAGATTCTCGATTGCGAAAAGCTTCCAATACACTTTCTGTCCAACATTCTTCCCAGCGGCGTCAACGCGACTGAGGTCGAAGGCATATATTCGAAAGTCGTTAGTACCCGGCATGTAGATTGTTGAAGGTGTATGATTCCCCAGGATTTAAGCTTTTGGCTACTTCTTCGACTTTTTTTGTCGTGCTTCGTATAAGGCTACCGCAACTCCCGTTGCCTTAATCTGGAGAAGGTCTGCGATTTCAGTATTGGTAAACCCGGCGAGGTTCAATTGGAGCGCCTTGTCTCTATTTGGTGATCCCTTCATCTGATGGAGCAATAAAAGTGCAAGAAGTTTTTCAATACGGTCTTCTGATTGCATTTAGCGTGCCCTCCTCCGTGACCGTAGGTTTGAAGTGAGAGTTCGAACTGTGGCTGGGGACGTATTGAGAACCTCTGCAATAGTTTGATTATCCAATCCGGCAAGTTTTAACATTCTTGCACCTTCGGTAATACTACTTTTATTACTGGCCGCTTGGATCGCTTCGACCTTAAGTATCTGGGTAAGCAGTTCAATTATCTTCTCATCAGACTTCATTTAACGGCCCTCGATTGAGGAGCGATTTATTCGCTCCGTCTTCCAGGTTTCATATGTTTCACGATTTCACTAACTCTAGCAATGTCACAACCGACAATTTTTCGAATACTTAACTGTGGCACACCTGCACGGCCAAGCTGCGTAATTAGGATATCTTTTAGTAATTCAACCGTCGGGTCCGTATTCCGTTGATACTTTTTTCGTTTTCCCTTCAACCTGTCCTCCTTCGGGATTTGTATAGCAAATGTTAAAGACGTTGTCAACCCAGAAAGGGAGTGGATTAACAGTTCCGTTTGCCCCAAATCCATTGATTTAATATACTCAAAGCAATGATACCGGAACTTTCTCCGGAAAAACTCCGCAAAACCTACGACCCCAAATCGCTGGGGATTGCCCATACGGGGGAGCTGAAGCCGCTCAAAGGGATAATTGGGCAAAAGCGGGCCGTTTCCGCCCTGCAGTTCGGGCTGGGGATTGAAGGCCGGGGGTTCAATATCTACGTCGCCGGGCCGCCGGGCATCGGCAAAATGACCGCGGTGAAAACGTTTTTGGAGGAGCTGGCCGCCACGCGGCCGGTGCCGCCCGACTGGTGCTACGTCAACAATTTCGACGAACCGAGTCAGCCCAAATCGATTCAGCTTCCCGCCGGGCGGGGGCGGCGGTTTGCTTTGGATATGAAATTTTTAATCGACCACCTGCGGCGGGAAATTCCCAAGGCGTTTGAGGGGGAAAAATACGCCGCCGGGCGCGAGGAAGTGGTCAAAAAAGTGGACAAAGATCGCGCCGGGTTTTTGCAGGAGCTGGATCAGTTGGTATTCAAGGCCGGCTTTGGCATCCAGCCCACCCCCGCCGGGTTTCTCATCATTCCGATGGTCGGCGGCAAGCCGATGAAAGACGAGGATTTTGCCGCCCTGCCGCCGGCCGAGCAGGAGGCGCTTTCCAAAAAACAGGAGGAGCTGCAGGAGGAAGTGAAGCGGGTGATGAAAAAAATCCGCGACCTGGAGCGCGCGGCGCAGGAGAAGCTTTCGAAGCTCGACCAGGAAGTGGCGCTTTTCATCGTCGGCGGGTTCGTGGGGGATTTGCTGGAACGCTACGCCGATTCGCCGGCGGTGGTGGAGTATTTGAAGGCGGTGCAGAAGGACGTTCTGGAAAATATCGACGCCTTCAAACCGCCGCATCCGCGGATGCCGGGGCCGGAGGAACTCGGGCTGCCGCCCGGATTTATGGACGGCGTCTCCTTCCGCAAGTACGAGGTGAATTTGCTGGTGGACAATTCCCGCCAAAAAGGGGCGCCGGTGGTGCTCGAGTTCAACCCCAATTTCGCCAACCTGTTCGGGCGGGTGGAAAAGGAGTCCCGCTTCGGCACGCTTTACACCGATTTCACACTGATAAAATCCGGCTCCTTTCACCGGGCCAACGGCGGGTATTTGGTGCTTCCCGTGGAGGATGTCTTGCGCAACGCCTTCAGCTGGGACGGCATCAAGCGGGCCCTGCGGGGGCGGGAGATTGAAATCGAGGAAATCGGCGAGCGGCTGGGGTTCGCCGCCGCCAAGAGCATGCGCCCGCAACCTATTCCGTTGGACATCAAGGTGGTTTTCGTCGGCCAGCCGCTTTGGTATTATCTCCTGCACGCCTACGAGGAGGAATTTTCCGAGTTGGTAAAAGTCCGCGCCGATTTCGACACCAAAATTGACGCCGCCAAGGAGACCGTGGAAGAGTTTCTCTCCTTTTTCTGCGCCCTCTGCCACAAAGAAAAGCTGAAGCAGCTCGAAGCCGGCGCGGCCGCCAAACTTTTGGAGCACTCCGCCCGGCTGGCGGAGGACCAGAAAAAGCTTTCCACCAATTTCGGCCGGCTGACCGACTTGATTCGGGAAGCCAACTTTTGGGCGCAGAAGGGGAAAAATTCCCACATCACCGCGGCCCACGTCGAAAAGGCGCTGGAGGAAAAGGTGTACCGCTCCGGCCTGATTCAGGAAAAGCTGCAGGAGATGACCGTGCGCGGGAGTTTGCTCATCGACACGGAGGGGGAGGCCGCCGGGCAGGTGAACGGGCTTTCGGTTCTGCAGTTGGGGGACTACGCCTTCGGCAAACCCTCCCGCATCACCGCCTCGGTCGCCCCGGGGCGGGGCAGCATTATGGACATCGAGCGGGAGGTGCAGTTGGGGGGGCCGATTCACAGCAAGGGGGTCCTGATTTTGAGCGGCTATCTGGCCCAAAAATATGCGCAGGACAAACCGCTCCCCCTTTCCGCCCGGCTGGTTTTCGAGCAGAGCTACGAAGGGGTCGAGGGGGACAGCGCCTCTTCGACGGAGCTGTACGCCATTCTCTCCGCCCTTTCGGGTCTCCCCATCAAGCAGGGAATAGCCGTGACCGGCTCGGTGAATCAAAAAGGGGAGGTGCAGGCCATCGGCGGGGTGAACGAAAAGATTGAGGGGCATTTTGAGCTTTGCAAGACGCGGGGATTGAACGGCAACCAAGGGGCGATGATTCCCGCCAGCAACATCGAAAATCTGATGCTGAAGGAGGAGGTTTTGCAGGCGGTGAAGGCCAAGAAGTTCCGCATCTGGGGGGTCAAAAACGTAGAGGAAGGGATTGAAATTTTAACCGGCGTGCCGGCCGGAAATCGGGGAAAAGATGGGAAATATCCGGAAGGAACGGTAAACTTCCTGGTCGAAAAACGGCTGAAAGAGTTCGGCGAAGCGTTAAAGGAAGCGCCGCCCTCCAAAGAAAACGGAGAGAAAAAACCGGCCGCAAAGGAGGCCAAAAAAGAACCCCCCAAACCGCCAACACCTCCTCGGAAAGTTCCCGTCCAAAAGCGCACCGGACGGCCAAAGGAAAGGAGGCCGTTATCCAAAACCAAACGGCAAAAGAGATAAACGGCGCCGCGCCCGCGTTCGCGCCCGCCGAGCCGCGCCATTTTTCAAAGAGGAATTTTTGGGCCGTAATTCTTCTCGGAATCGTCATGCCCTGGTTGGTTCGAATTTTGGTCGAGGCGGCCTACAAGCCGGAGCAAATTTTTGCCATTCTCGTCCGCTTTCCCTCCCTCCTTTTCGCCTCCGGGCATAATCTTTTTCTCCTTGGATTGATAAACGCCATTCCGTTCGTCGTTTTTGCTTTTCTGACGAGATGGCGGTACCGGTTGAGCGCCGCCGAGGATGCCAAAACCTTCCGCCCGCACAAATGGGGCATCGTCGCAGCGGGGTTCGTCGTTTTTGCCATGACCCTTTTCATCCAACTGGTCGTCTGGCTGGATGTTTTCAATCCCCAAGGGGGCTCCTCCACCGCCGTCATCGCTTTTGTCTTTCTTCCCTTCTATGTGTTGGCCTTGATGCCGGTCGGCTATCTGGTCGGCTATTTGCTCGGCAAGTGGGTCAAGCGGTGATTGCGGAAAAGGAGAAAAGAAAAATGCTCTCAGTCCCGCTTTGCGGCGAAAAAGTTGTCCAGCGACTGGAGTCTATCGGCGTCAAAAAACTCTCCGATCTTAAAGGCAGAGACCCTTTTGACTTGATGAAACGGATTAATATCGCCGCCGGCCGCACCATCTGGCGCCCGCCGATGGCCATCGTCGCCTTATCCAATTTGATAGCCGCTGCAGAAAAAGAGTCCAATTCAAAGTAACGGGCCAAATTTGCTGGTCTTGAAAAAATACCGCGTCCTGACCTTCGACTGCTACGGAACCTTGATTGACTGGGAAAAAGGGATTTTGAAGGCCATCCTTCCCGTCTTGTTCCGGCGAGACGTCGCCTTGAACGACGCCGAAATTTTGCGGCTTTATGCGGAACTGGAAGCTCAAGCAGAAACCGGGCCGTATATCAAATACCGTGAGGTTCTGCGCAACGTGATGCGGGGATTCGGCGAAAAATTCAGCTTCTCCCCCACCGAGGAGGAATTGAACGCCCTGCCCGATTCAATGAAAAACTGGAAACCCTTTCCTGACACGCTGGAATCCCTTTTGGAGCTGAAACAGTGTTTCAAACTGGCCGTAATCTCCAACACGGATGAAGATCTCTTTGCCGAAACCGCAAGGAATTTGCGGATTCGTTTTGACTGGGTGATTACCGCCGAGCAGGTGAAGTCCTACAAACCCTCGCTGAACAATTTTGAGCGGGCGATTGAGAAAATCGGGGTAAGTCCGGACAAAATCCTTCACGTCGCTCAAAGCGTTTATCATGATATTATCCCAGCCAAACGGTTGGGGCTGGCAACCGTTTTGGTGCACAGACGGGGACACGGCGCAGTGCTTCCAGCCGAAGGCCGGCCCGATTTGGAAGTGCCCGACTTGAAAACGTTCGCCTCGCTGATATAATCGAATATCAAGGAAAGGATGACAGGATGATTGGACGGCTGCAAAATTTTAGAGACACCGGGCTTTTGATTCTGCGTATCGGCCTTGGCGGGATGTACCTGTGGCACGGCTGGCCCAAGCTTTCCGGCGGGCGGGAACGCTGGGCGCGCCTCGGCGGGGCGATGGATAATTTCGGCATCGACTTATTTCCCACCTTCTGGGGCTTTATGGCCGCCTGCGCGGAGTTTTTCGGCGGGCTCTGTCTGATTTTCGGAGTTTTCTTCGGCTGGGCGGGGCTTTTGATGGCTTTGACGATGCTCGTTGCCGCCACCAGCCATTTCAGCCGCGGCGAGGGACTGCGCGGCGCCGCCCACGCCGTTGAAAACGGCATCGTGCTTTTAAGCCTGGTTTTCATCGGCCCGGGGAAGTACAACCTGGCCGCACTTTTTTCACGCAAAGTCAATCCGCCATCCTCATAGGGCCCCTGCGACAAAAAAGCCCGAAGGGGAAAAACCCTTCGGGCTTTTTCTCGAAGCTGCGAACTTATTGCTGGGCCAAAGTCCCTTCCGTGTCGCGCACCTCGATCGAACCCAGGTTCAGCTTTTCCAACTCCGGCCGGATTTTGGTCTTGTCCCCCACCGCCACCACGACCATTTTGTCCAGACGCAGGTGCTTTTTGGCCGTTGCCTGTACCGTGGCGGCATCGACGGCGGAAACCATGGCTGGGAATTTGGAGTAGTAGTCCAAACCGAGGTCGTAAATGTACAGGTTGGAGAAAGTCCCGGCGGCGCTGGAGCTGGTTTCAAAATCCCCCGGCAGGGAGCGGACCAGCGACTGCTTGGACAGGGCCAG
The DNA here is from genome assembly GCA_035574275.1 of Verrucomicrobiia bacterium. NCBI lineage: Bacteria > Pseudomonadati > Verrucomicrobiota > Verrucomicrobiia > Verrucomicrobiia bacterium. Next base: position 59,797 of record DATLYY010000042.1, on the reverse strand, counting down.
TTCGTCGGCTGTTACCGGCTCGGCGGACATCCGGTTGATTTCCTTGTAGATCTCTTCAACGGCCGGGCCGGTCACATCCGTCCGCACACCGGTGGCAATTAGAAATGGACCGGCCGCGCGGCGGTAGACAAAGGTCGAAAACGCGCCGTAGCTGTAGCCGTTCCGCTCCCGCAGGTTCAAATTGATGCGGCTGGAGAAAAGCCCGCCCAAAATGCCGTTAGCCACCTGCAGGGCGGCATACTCCGGCGTGGAGCGGGGCAGGCCGATGGCGGCCACCCGCAACTGGGTCTGGGGCGCCCCCGGTTTGTCCACGATCACCACTTTCGCCGGCGTGGTGGCCGGATTTCCCAGTTGCGGAGCGGCGGGCGCTCCCGGTTTCCAGCTGGCAAATGCAGCTCCCGCCAGCGCCTTCAATTCATTCTTGCTAATGCTCCCCGCCACCACCAAAGCGGCGTTGTTGGGAACGAAGTTTTTCTGCCAGAAACCGTACATATCGTCACGGGTCGTGGCCTTGATGGCCGCTTCCGTGCCGATTTCCGGGTAGCCGTAGGGATGGTTGGCGCCGTACAGCACCCGCGCCATCACCCGGTTGGCAACGGCGGAAGGGTTTTCCCGCTCCTGCACCAGCCCCGCCAGGCGGCTGGCCCGCTGGCGCTCGATTTCCTCCTCCGGAAAACTGGGGTTCAAAACGACATCGGCAAGCAAATCCAGCACTTTGGAGAAGTTTTTGGTCAAAGACTGGATGGCAACCTGCGAGGCATCCATCGTGGAACTGGTGCTCAAGCTGGCCCCCAAACCGGCCACTTCATCCGCGATTTGCAAGGCGCTGCGGGTTTTGGTCCCCTCATCCAGCATGGCCACGGTGAAGTTTGCCAGGCCTGGTTTGTCGAGGGGGTTCGCATCGCTGCCGGTTTTGAAAACGAGTCGGGCCGAGGTAATCGGCAGCCATGGACGTTGGTTGTAGATAATGGTCAACCCGTTGGAGAGTTTGAAACTTTCCGGCACCGGCAGCTTGAGCGCTCGCTCGGCGGCCGCTTTGGGAACTTCGCTGCGCCACGGCTCGGCCAGATTGATCGATTCCGCCCCGGAGGCCATTTGCGCGCTGTCCAGTTGGGGAATCGGCACCTCCGGCCCCAGATTGGGGGTTCCCGGAACGCCGTGAACGACGGCGCGGTTTTCGTTCCTCAAATAAGTTTGGGCGAAGTTCTGCACGGAGACGGGCGTCACTTTCCGGTAACGGGAAATATCCTGCTGCAAATAGTCCGGCGTGCCGAGGTAATGGTTGTACATGTTCAGCCGGTCGGCCACGCCTCCAAACCCACCCAAGGTCTCCAGCCCGCGGATGATGCCGGTTTCAATTACGTTTTTCGCCCGCTCCACTTCCGCTTCGGTCGGGCCTTGGGAACGCAAGAGTTCCAACTCCTCGTTGATGGCCGCTTCAATCTCCTCGGCCGAATGCCCGGGGCGGGCGGTCACCTGCACGTAGAATACGGAACCCAAAATAAGCGAATACTGTTCAGCCAGAACATCCTGGGCAATCTGCTTTTCATAAACCAGTTTTTTGTACAACCGGCTGGACTTGCCCCCGCCCAAAATCTGCGCCGCCACGCCTCCCTCGGCATCCCCCTCTTTGAAAATGGAAGGGGTAATCCAGGCCATATACACCCGCGGCAGTTCGATTCTATCCGCCACGACCGTCCGCCGCTCGGAGGTAATTGGCGGGGTGGTAACGTTCAGTTTTGGAACGTCGGCTCCTCGTTTGAGTGAACCGAAGTACTTTTCCACCAGTTTTTTGGTCTTGGCGATGTCGATATCCCCGACGATGGCCAAGCTGGCGTTGTTGGGGGCGTAAAACAGCTTGAAGAACTTCTTCACGTCCTCGAGTTGTGCGGCCTGAATATCGGCATGGGAGCCGATGACCGAGGCATAGTAGGGATGGTTGGAGGGATAGAGCTGGTGAAACATCTCCTCTTCCACGATGCCGTAGGGCCGGTTCTCCACGCTCTGGCGCCGTTCGTTGCGCACCACGTCCTGCTGGTTGGACAAATTCGCCTGGGTCAGCTTATCCAGCAAAAAACCCATCCGGTCCGCTTCCAGCCACAAGGCCAGCTCCAGTTGATTGGAAGGAAGGGTTTCAAAATAATTCGTGCGGTCGAAATCGGTGGTGCCGTTGATGTCGGAGGCCCCGGATGCTTCCAAAAGCTTGAAGTGGGAGTCCCCCTCCACATGCTTGGAGCCCTGGAACATCATATGCTCGAAGAGATGGGCAAAGCCGGTGCGCCCCGGATCTTCATTGGCCGGCCCGACATGGTACCACAAATTGACCGCCACGAGCGGCAGCCGGTGGTCTTCGGACAAAATCACCTCCAGCCCGTTGGGAAGCTGGTATTTTTCAAACTTTAATTTGGGGATATCGGCGGCAGTTGCTTTCGATTTCTGCGCCTGCGCCGCAGCGGGCAATGCCAAAAAGCCGGCCATAAGCATCGTTAAAAACTCCTTTTTTTTCATTCCTTGCTCCTTGGGATTTTAGGTTTGAGGGGTCATTGAGCGTCCACTATAATACGCCGAGTATACCCCGGAAGTTTCAAGCTGTCAACGGGGCTTAAATGGAACGATAAAGCTCGGTGGAGAGGTATTTAAGGCCGTTGTCCGGGAAAACAACCACGAGGTTGCCGCCGGCCATTTTTTGCGCTGTGACGTACGCCCCCCAGAAGGCCGATCCGGTGGAAATGCCCCCCAAAAGCCCCTCCTCTTTGGCCAAACGCCTCGCCCATACAAAGGCGTCTTCGTCTTTGCATACCAAACGCTCGTCAACTGCGGAGGCATCCCAGATTTCCGGCGTTCGCATGGATTCTATATTCCGTATCCCCTGCTGTTTGTGCTTTCCCGGCTGGGGCTCAACGGAGATGATTCTGATCTCGGGATTCAGTTCTTTCAGCCGCCGTCCGCAGCCGACCGCCGTGCCGGTGGTCCCCAGAGTGACGACCAGTACGTCCACGTTTCCCTTGGTCTGTTCCCAAATTTCATTCGCCGTGCCGTGATAGTGGGCGTCGATATTCGATTGTTCCCGATACTGCGACAAGCGGCAGTACTTCTGCGGATTGGAGCGATGCAATTCGTCCGCTTTATCCCAAGCCCCATCGGAACCGAGTTCGGCCGGCGTCAGCAAAACTTCCGCGCCCAGCGCCTCGATAATCCTTCGGCGCTCGATGGAGACCCCTTCCGACATCGTGATTAAAACTTTGTATCCTTTTTGTGCCCCCGCCATCGCCAGCCCGATGCCGGTATTGCCGGAAGAGGATTCCAAAATGATTTTGCCCTTGGTCAGCCGTCCGTCCCGCTCCGCCTGTTCGACCATCGCCAAAGCCACCCGCTCCTTGACGCTGCCGAGCGGATTCCCCCATTCCAGTTTGGCCCACATGGTCACTTTTGGATTGGGGCAGAGCCGGTTGATTTTCACCAACGGCGTTTTACCGATGGTTTCGAGTATGCTTTCTTTGATATCAGCCATTGCTTTTTTTGTAAAAATCCGAATTTATGTTCATCACCAGCCCCGTCAATAGTTTGGGATAGAAGAAGGTGGACTTCGGCGGGAGTTTTTCCCCGAGTTGGACCACCCGCCAGATCTCCTCCATCCGTGTAGCATTCATGATGAACCCTGCTTTTGCCCTGCCCAAGCCAACCTTTTCCGCCACTTCGCCAGCATCCCTGGAGTAGTCCAAGACCTTTCGTAATTCCACTTCTGAAAATCCAAAGGTGTTCTTTAGAATTTCCTCGTTAAGAACGGAAACGTCCAGATTTTCACTTCTTGGGCGGGTCAACAGGTAAAAACTGTCCTCCAGCAACAGCCCAAACCGGTGCTCTTTATCTGAATTTTCTCTTACGAGTTTTTTAGCATTCAGAAAATCTTCTTCCGAGCCTCCGGCATAAAGAACCGACACTTCAAAATTTTCGGACAACCTTCCTAAGCATTCTTTTCGAGAAAGCTTTAATTCATACAGCAAGCGGTGAATGGGCCGGATGGAAAGCCCCTCTCCCTCCGCATTGAAAAAGGCCATCAGCCGGTGGGCGAACCAAGGTTTGTCCAAATTTCGGCGATGGGATTCCAGGGCCGCATCGTAGCGGTGGTGACCGTCGGCTATCAAGGTCGGCTTTGATGCTAACAAGCTTATAACTTGCTGAACCGTCGCTTCATCCGCCAACGCCCAAAGCTCGTGCAGCTCCCCGGCCATATCCCGAACGGTAACCAACGGCGATGTATTCAGAAGTGGGGCTGCCAGCTTTTCAAAGGTTTTTTCCTGATCGGTGTAAACCATATATATCGGCCCGAAATCCGCCTGCGTGGCAAGCCGCAAGCGCAGCCGGTCCTCCCGGGGCGAGGCCAGAATATTTTCGTGCGGCGCCACCCCGCGGCTCAAATATTCCTCGAGCTTTCCGAGCGCAAAAAAGCCGAGATTCTTCTTCTGTATCCCCTCCTCCCTATAAGTAATGCTATAAGCATAGATTGCGGGCTTGGAATCTGGAAGGATTACTCGGTCATTAAGCCACCCTCTCAACCGTTCCCGAACCTGCTCATAGGGAACCAGCGAATCCTCCTCCGGCTTGGGCAAAATCAGATGAGCAGCATTATAGGGGCTTTTGGCGCGGAACTCCCGCTCCATTTGGGCATTGTATTGGTCGTAAGGCGGAGAAATCACGTTTTCCCACGACCCGACTTTCTGCGGATTGTAGCGGAATCCAAAAAATGGTTTTATGTCGATGAAATTACTCCTTTACACCAGATTGGCTATGGTGCCGTCCGGGAGCAAATCGATTTGCTCGGCGGCGGGAACTTTCGGCAGCCCCGGCATCGTCAAAATCTCCCCGGCAATCGGCACCACAAACCCGGCTCCTCCCAAAAGCCGCACTTCGCGGATCGTGATTTTGTGTTTGGCGGGCTGGTGCCCTTTCTTTGGATCGTCGCCGAAGGAATAGGGCGTTTTGGCAATGCAAACAAAATTATTGCCGAACCCCATCTCCGCGCATTCCTCCAACTGGCGGGCGCTGCGCCCGGAGTAGTGCACCCCGTCGGCGCCGTAGATGTGTGTGGCCACGGTCTCGATTTTTTCCGCCAAGGGCATTTCCGCCGTGTAAAGCGGATGGTAGTCCGATTTTTGCGTCTCCACCAGTTTTGCCAATTGCTCCGCCGCTTCCACCGCCCCCTCGGAACCCATCGCGAACGCCTCGCAGCGCGCCGTCGGCTGGTTCATATCCGCAAGCCGATGCTCGACAACTTTCAGCTCCGCTTCCGTGTCACTCGTAAACCGGTTGATGGCGACCAGCGCCGGCAGGCCAAACGTTCCTAAAATTCCCAGATGATGGACAAGGTTGGAAAACCCGCGCTCCACCGCTTCCGTGTTTTCCTTGTCCAGCTCACTGCGCTTGCACCCGCCGTGAAATTTCAAGGCGCGTACGGTCGCAACCAGGACGGCAGCCGCCGGTTTAAAACCGCCTGACGGGCAAAAGATGTCCAGAAACTTCTCCCCGCCCAAATCGGAGCCGAAGCCGGCTTCCGTCAGGACGAAATCCCCCAGCTTGAGGGCAAAGCGGGTGGCCAGAATCGAATTGCAGCCGTGTGCAATGTTGGCAAACGGGCCGCAATGTACGAAGGCCGGAGTTCCCTCCGCCGTCTGCACCAGATTGGGGGCCAAGGCATCCCGCAGTAAAGCCGCCATCCCACCTGCGCCGTTCAGTTCCGATGCGCGGATGGGGGCGCCGCCCGTTCGGGTGAAACCGACGATGATGTTGGCGATTCGCTCCTTCAACTCCTCCCGGCTTTTGGCCAAAGACAAAATGGCCATCAATTCGCTGGCGGCGGTGATGTCGAAGCGATCCTCACGGGGATAGCTCCCTTCCCGTCCTCCCAATCCCACGACAATCCGGCGCAAAGCCCGGTCATTCACGTCCAAAGCCCGCTTCCAAATCGTGCGGCGCATATCGAAATCCAAGACATTGCCGTGATGCAGGTGGTTGTCCAAAAGGGCGGACAAAAGATTGTGCGCGGCTGTTACGGCATGAAAGTCCCCCGTGAAATGTAGATTGATTTCATCTTCCGGAATAACTTTGGCCTTTCCTCCTCCCGTGGCCCCTCCTTTCATGCCAAAAACAGGCCCCAAGGAGGGCTCGCGCAAGGTTACCAGCGATTTTTTTCCGAGCCGCCGCAGGGCGTCCGCCATCCCGATGGCAACGGTGGTTTTTCCCTCTCCCGCGGGGGTCGGCGTGATACCGGTTACCAAAATCAATTTGCCGTCAGGCTTGTTCTTGAGACGTTCCCATGTTTCCAAGCGTACTTTTGCTTTGGTCTGTCCGTATAGGATTAATTCGTCCCCCGCCAACCCGGCGGAGGCGGCAATTTCCCCAATCGGTTTGTCAATCCGGTTCCGGGGATTATCCGCGTTCATAAAATCCTTTCACGGTGGCAAATCCGATGGAGAAAAACATAGAAGATGCGGCCTTCGGAATTCAAATCAATGTGCCATTTCAAGAAGAATTTGCGGCTCGGAAGAGACAAAAACCTCACCAATAATGGATGCTTCTTTAATGCCGTCTTTGTGCAGGGTATCCAAAAGCCCTTTGGCTTTTTCGGTGGCAATCGAAATCAACAGCCCTCCGGACGTTTGCGGGTCAAAGAAAAGCCCCACCAGTTCTTCCGGCAACGAGGAATCAGATTTGAAGTGTCCTTCGACTGAATGAAAGTTCGGGTTGGTAAGGCCGGTGCGCACCCCCTGCCGAATCATTTCCAAACTTTCCGGGTAATGCGGCACCTTGTTCGCCCAAAAACGAATCCCCACTTTCGAACCCTTCGCCATTTCATAACCGTGCCCCGCCAGCCCAAAACCGGTTACGTCCGTGCAAGCGGATACGCCGAATTCCACCATTCGTTTGGAAGCCGTGGCATTTAATTTCGACATATGTTCAGCGGCGCGGCGGATAACCCCATCGGGAGGCAAAAGTCCTCTGCGCGTGCCGGAGACGATTACCCCCGTGCCAATCGGCTTGGTCAAAATTAGTTGGTCACCGGCTTTGGCCGTTGAATTCCGCTTGATATCCGCTTTGCGCACGATGCCGGTTACTGAAAGCCCGTATTTCAGCTCCTCGTCTTTGACCGTATGTCCGCCGACCAAGGCCGCGCCCGCTTCCTTTATTGCTTCCAGCCCGCCGCGCAGAATCCCCGTCAGATGTTCCTTATCAACGCCGGCCGAAGGAAAACAGCACAGATTGAGAGCCGTCAGCGGACGCCCCCCCATCGCGTATACGTCCGAAAGGGAATTGGCCGCCGCTATTTTGCCGAACAAAAACGGGTCGTCCACGGGCGGCGTGATGAAATCCGCCGTCTGCACCAGGTTGATTTCATCGGTGAGATGATACACCCCGGCGTCGTCGGCGGTCTCCACCCCCACCAAAACCGCCTCGTTCTTCGGTATGTCCAAACTATGGACGATGTCGTGTAAGTCCACCGGACTTACCTTTCCTGCTCAACCGCCCGACCGGGCGAAGGCGGTTATCCGGCAGGCCTTTTCCGCTGGTGTCATTCCATCTCCTCGATGTTTAAATAAGCTTTCCCCTCGACCCCGTCAAGCCGGGAAAACGACTAACTAACTATTTAGGGAGGAAAACTATTTCGAAGCGGGATGGGCCTGCTTCTCTTTTTTCTCTTCCACAAAATTCGTGGAATAACCCGGAAAAACCTTGGCGGAGGGGTTGATTTGGTGGGCGGCGTAGTTGGCGGCGATGGCGGCCTCGCCAAAGCCGGTGGCGATGAGCTTAAGCTTCCCTTCAAAGCCGGCAATATCTCCCGCAGCGTAAACACCCGGAAGATTAGTTTCCATATGGGCGTTGACCTTGATGGTATGCCCTGCGCCAAATTCCAGCCCCCAGTTGCGCAAAGGCCCCAGATTGGCGGCGTAGCCGATGCAGCAAACCACCGCATCCACTTCAAATTCCTTTTTCTCCTGCGTCAGCTTGTTCAGAATTGAGGCCCGCTCGATTTTGGAATTTCCGCTGACCGCCTCCACTTCCGTGGTGGTGAAAACCGGTATGCCGGAGTTGTGAAGTTTCTTTACGCTGTCCTCGTGCGCCGTGAATTTGGCAGAACGGTGGACGAGTACCAAGCTTTTGGCGATACGCTGAAGCGCCAAAGCCCAGTCGAGCGCCGTGTCGCCGCCGCCTATGAGTAGCACTTTTTTGTCGCGGAATTCCTCCGGGTCCATCACCCCGTAGTAAAACCCCTTCCCCAGCCAGGCCTCCACCTCCGGTTTTTCCAGCTTGCGGGGGGCAAAAACTCCGATGCCGGCGGTGATAATCACTGTTTTCGTACGATGTTCGCTGCCGTGGTCGCCTTTGAGCAAATAACTGCCGTCCCCTTGACGATACAGCTCGGTAATCCGCTCCCCCAGAACAATCGCCGGCTTGTACTGCTGAACCTGCTCGACCAAATTTTTGACCAAATCTTCGCCCACAATGGCCGGACAGCCCGCCACGTCATAAACCGGCTTTTTGGGATAGAGGGTGTTCACTTGCCCGCCGATGTACGGCAGCGAATCGACGATTTTTACCGAAAGATCCCGCAATCCGGCATAATAGGCGGCGAAGAGGCCCACCGGCCCCGCACCGATTACCGTCACGTCGTAAATTTTTTCACCTGCGCTCATATTTTACAAAATAATATAAAGCTATCCCGTTGGTGACCCAATTTTGAAAACGGGGTCGGATGTAGGCCCCGGCGAAGTACCATTGGGAACAATCAAGGTGACGTCGCCAAAAACCCGCGACTGACAGCCGAGACGGGAAGTCGGCGTCAGCCCTTCCGCCATTTCCAATTGATCCTGCTCCGCTTCGTCTTTGGGGGAAAGATGCTCCATTCCTTCGAGGATAACCACATGGCAGGTGGAGCAGGTGCAGTTCCCGCCACAGTCATGAGTGAGTTGGATGTCGTTGTCCAAGGCAGCGTCCAAAATCGACTGCCCTTCCAAGGCCTCAACAGTCTTATCCAGATTTTTGAAGTGAACCTTGGGCATTATTCTCTTCAGGAATGGAAGGAGGAATTAAAGCGATTACGAACGGGCAGGCAACTGTGAAAGGCGCAAAACCTTCCACTCACGACTTCTGATAAATGGGAAGCGGGTTTTTCTCCTCGCCGTAGGCAATGGTTTTCGCCACCCCCGCCAGCCGGGCTGCAAGCATCATATAAGCCCAAGTCGGCACGGGAAACGAGGCACAGCCCCGGATGAGGACATCCTTGCCTTGATATTTGTCCCACGCCAGTCCGGAAAGTGTTTTGACAAACGACTCTTCCTGCACCACCCCGCCGGAGGCCAAATCAGCAAAATCGATGACTTCCATTTTTAGACAGAAAATGAACTGCCGCAGCCGCAACTCCGTTTGGCCTGCGGGTTGTTGAAACGGAAGGCGCCGTTTAGCAAATCGCCCGTGTAATCCAAGGTCAGCCCGTTCAGGTACACGAGCGCCTTGGCGTCCACAACCACCTTGACATCGCCGAACATAAACGACCGGTCCAGCTCTCCCGTCTGCGTGTCCAGATTCATCAGATAGGAAAGCCCGGAACAACCGCCCCCCTTGACGCCAACGCGCAAAAATGTGCCCGGGGCCTGCTGCGAAAGAATTTTTTTGATTTCGCGTACCGCCGTTTCCGTGACTAAAATTTTACCTTCCGGCTCCACGCCGGTATTCTGAACCATCTCCGCCATTTTTTTGCTCCTTATACCTTAAGTCCGCCTACCGGAAAAACCGTCTCCGTTTGGTACAGTTCCTCCAGCGTGATTCGTCCCAAATAATCCAAAAGCTTTTCCTGCACCCGCACAAGGGGGCTGCGCACCGTGCAGCAGCCGATCTGCTCGCAGGCCGAATGGTCATGCTTCAAGCAGGATATCAAGGCCACTTCGTCGCCGACCGCGCCGATGACATCGGTCAACCGGATCTCCCGTACATCTTTCGCCAAATGGTACCCGCCGGATGGGCCGGGGACCGCTTCCACCATCCCATGACGCGCCAGACGCTGCAGAATTTTGGCCAAAAGCTCGGTCGGAATGTCGTAGCGCTCGGAAATTTCCCGCGCCGAAACCCGCCGCTCCTTGCCGGCTGCGCGCAGATACTCGATGGCCATCAGGCCATAATCCGTCTTTTTGCTAAGCGTAAACATATAATCCCGACTTTACAGGTCGGCATTTAATTATACGAACTTTAGAGCCAACTTGTCAATGGAATTTTAATCCCCATAAGCTCTTGTCAATCCGTAGGATACGTCGTTCTAAAAAATCCTGGATAAAATTGCCGACAACTTTATCGGCATTCTTTGACAATTTCCTCCAATTTCCTATTTTCTCCCCCGATGCCTTCCCTTGTGCTGAAAGACGTGAGCTATCGCTTTGAAAACGGGGTGGAGGTTCCTAAAAAAATCTCGTTTGAAGTTTCAGAAAAAACCTTTCTCGTTCTGGTGGGGCCTTCCGGCTGCGGAAAATCCACTACTCTACGGCTGGTCTCCGGTTTGGCCGAACCGGCCGAAGGGGATATTTTTATCGCCGAAAAAAAGGTGAATAACCTTCCTCCCAAAGAACGCGAAGTGGCGATGGTCTTTCAGAACTACGCCCTCTACCCCCATATGACCGTTTTCGAAAACATCGCCTTCGGTTTGAAGTTGAAAAAAACGCCAAAAAGTGAAATCGACTCGAAAGTGAAAAAAACCTCCCAGTTTCTGGGACTCTCCGGCCTTTTGGAACGCAAACCCAAAGCGCTTTCCGGCGGCGAGCGCCAACGCGTGGCTTTGGGACGGGCTTTGGTGCGGGAACCGAAAGTTCTGCTTTTGGATGAACCGCTCTCGAATTTGGACGCCGCCCTGCGCCAGCGGGTGCGGCAGGAGTTGTTGGGGCTTAAAAAGGAACTTTCCGCCGCCACGGTTTACGTGACCCACGACCAGACCGAGGCGATGAGCCTGGGGGACAAAATCGGCGTGATGAAATCGGGGGAGCTTTTGCAAATCGGCACACCGGAGCAAATTTACAACGACCCTCGCTCCCTTTTCGTGGCCCAATTCTTCGGCCATCCCGGAATGAATGCGCTGACCAGTTTAGGGATCTCCAACGGCGCGCTGAATTTCCAGGGATGGACCTTCCCGCTGCCGTCCCTCCTTCTTACAAAAGCGGCGCAATCCGCCAAACCTGTTATGGGCTTCCGTCCGGAAAAGGGGAAACTCTCGTCCCCTTCGGCCAATAACACCTTGAAACTGCCGGCAAAATTTCTGGCCGGTGAGAACTTCGGCCACGAATTTTTCTATTATCTGGAAACTCCCGACGGCCAGAAGCTCTCCGTCCGCACCGTGGAAAAAGCCGGCCAAATCCCCGGTGCCGTTTTCCTGAACCCCGACGATTTATACTTTTTCGACTCGCAAACGGGGAAACGGATTTGAAGTCACTTTTGCCGGTTCTTCTCGGCCTCTCCTTCGCTCCCCTTTTTGCCGAAACCTCAGCCCCGCCGGATACGCTGGCCAATGGCCCGACACTGACGACTCATTATCCCCTCTACAAACCGAAAACGTCCCGTATGTTGATTTTGGGGGGAGGGCACGTTGTCGGGTTGGCCGTGGCATATGACCAGACCCAGAAAAGCTGGGGCGGGTCCACCGGAAAATTTCATTTTAAAAGCGACTGGTCTGGCGACTATCTGGCCCAGAATGACGAAGTTAGTCACCTGACGGTGGCCTACACGCTGACCAAGGAGGCCTATCGCGCCTACCGCTGGGCCGGCTTCTCTCCAAAAAAAGCCCGCCTCTACGGCGCGTTGGAAAGCGCCATTCTGATGACCTTCGTGGAAGTGCCTATGGATGCTTTCAACACCACGCAGGGTTTTGGCGTAGAGGACTTGTTGGCCAACTACGCCGGCATCGGTTTGGGGCTTTTGAAGCTAAGCCGCCCCGCAGACTGGGACATCAAAACCAGCGCCAAATCCAACCCCTTCGATTCTCAAAATCATCTCTTCTCCCAGACGGCCCGGCAATTCGATAATTTCATTTTTTGGGGCACCTATCGCCCCGAGTTGAAATGGGGGGAACGCCAGCCGGTTTCGCTGGGAATCGGCTACAGCACCCGCCGCAATGCAGACGGAATTTCCCCCCTGCGGGAGCTTCGTTTCGGCGCGGGAACCACGATACCCGACTTGGTGCGCAGCTTTGCCCCGGGCGCGGCAAGATACTTTGAAATTCTGGACTTTTACTACTTCAACTTGAATTGGCGGGTCACTATAAAATAACCGGCCGCTAAAACTTCTCCCCCAATATTGCGGCTATTTTCTCCAGAAGCTTTTTATCTTCGGCATCAAAGGCGTCCGGCAAATCGGAATCGATGTCGATTTCACCAAAAACTTTCCCGTCGCGCATAATGGGGACGACAATTTCCGATTTGGTCCCTATTGAACAGGCCAGATAACGCGGGTCGGCGCTAACGTCGGGAACAATGACCGTATCTTTCTCGCGGGCCGCCGCCCCGCAAATTCCGGAATCGATTTTGATCCGGGTGTGTGGGGAGGTTTTCCCAAGAAAAGGCCCCAGAACCAGTTCGTCCGCTCCATCCATCAGATAGATACCGACCCAGGTGTACTTGGGAAACCTGTTTTTCAAAACGGCGACCGTTTCTTCCAACAACTTTTCCTTCGGAAGCACCTTGGCTTTGCCCTGTATTTCTTCCACTGCATTTGCCATTACATTTTTATTCATTCGCTTTCTACTTTTTCTTTCCCCGCTTTTCCCGCCTCTTCTTCCCTTTGGTTTTAGAAACTTTTCTCTTCCCTTTCGCCGCTTTTTTGGCCTTACGTACGGGCCGGATTTTCACCGTCGTTTTTCTGGAGCCGCCGGACTTTTCCACCAGCTGCCGCAAGGCCATCAAATTCTCCTCCGGCACGGCCGGCGGAAGAGCGCACTCCGCCCCCAAAACGGCGGGTAGATTTTTCAGCAGCGCCAAAGTCGGCCGCATGGCACTCACAAGCGCTTCTTTGCGCCCGAGCAAAAGGGAAGAAGTATGGTCGATGCCGCCGATGACCGGCTTTTTGAACAGGTTGTACCCTTCCGATAGGGTGATATTGGAACGGTCGGAGGCCGCCCAGTTGATCATATCCACCGGATAGTCGGTGAACTGCGAAAGCATGTTGTTCGGCTCGCAGACGTGCAAAATCAGTTTGCCGCCGACTCCGCGGACGGCCTCAATCACTTCCAAATCAAACGGCCGGCCGAATTTGCGGTAATCCTCCTCGGTCAAAACGTTTTTGGAGGCCCACTCCGTGGTGGCAAAAAATATCCCGTCCGCCCCGGCGTTCAGACAATCGACGGAGAAGCGCACAAACGTCTTGGTGATTTCCTCCAGCGCCTCCTGCACCAAAAGCGGCGATTCCTGCATATCCCGCACGAGCTGCGCCTCCGTGCCGACCAAATCCCCGGCGATGGAAAGTGGGGAAAAGACGGTCATAAACTTGTAAACCGATTTCCCCAGCTTTTTAGCGATTTTGGAAACGGTCAAAAGTTCCGCCGCCAGAACTCCGGAGCCGAGCGGCAGCTCCTCGATTTTCTCCCAGTCGGCCGGCAGACCCACGGGAAAAGAAAGGCGCTGCGGCTTGTCCAAAGGATTTTTGGGCGGAACGTACTGCGCGCCCCAGCCCTCCACATGATAGGAGGCGCGCGGGTTTATTTTGACGAAATCCCAGGAAAATTTCCGCTGGAAGCCGACCGTGGCGGAAACGAACAGTTCGGGTGAAAATTCCAGATGATAAAAATGCCGCCAGGCGGCCACGGGCGTCCGGTCCGGCTGCCGGCCGGACAAAAGCGCGTCTATTCTATCTTTTGCCGTCATTCCCCTCCCTCCTTTTTCCAAAACTCCGCCAGTTTTTGATACTTCTCCGGATACTGCGCCTGAAACCGCAAAAAGCTCGGTATTGGATACCGCACCCCTCCTTTGTGCGTCCCTTCCAGTCCTTCGATGAGTGCGTCTGAAAAACTGTAGGGAAAGGCAAACGCCATCTCGTAATCCTGGGTCAACCCGAAAATCCGATCCCCGTAGCAGGGTAGAACGTAATGCGCTCGGCCTGTTTTCATCGTCTCGATAACGATATCCGCGCAGTCAATCCGCCCGGCCGAACGGGAGACCAAGTATCCGCCGGATTTGAAGAGCGACGCGGTCAAAAGCCGCATCACCTGGGCCGAATTGCCATAAACGCAAATCACGTCGGGCGTGAAATTGGCCCGCCCCACCGGCGCCACCCAGATGGACTCGTATTCGTGATAGCCGAATTTGGGAACTTCGGCCTCCGTTTTCTTTCCGGCCTCGCTGGAAGCCGTGTACATCCCCTCGCAAGCCAGCCCGTCGGTGAAGTATTTTACCTCTTTCTCGAACCCGAACGCCACTTTGGTCAAAGGACAGGAAATATCCTCGCCAAAAATGGCGAGCGACCAGCCGTAGCGCCGTGCCAGCGAAAATCCCTGGCAGGTGGCCACCTCTACACCTAAATCTTTTACTGGCCGCTTGATTTTCTCCGGCAACGCCTCCCCTCTTTTGGCCATCTTGATGGCCAAAGGAAAAGTTTCCGGGTGAATATGCTGATTCAGGGCTTCATCCAATTTTTGCAAGTCAGGCATTGAGAATGAAAGTATGAAAAAGCCAAAAACTTGGCAAGCGCCGATAAAAATCGAAATTTTGCAGGCCGGGTTTTCAACCCGGCACGCTTAGAACAACCCCACCAGCGAATCGCTGGCGGCCTGTAGCAGGGCCTGTGGGAAAATTCCCAACTGTAGAGTGCCCAAAACCGTAAGGATTATAACGGCCAAAAGCGGCACCGTGTAGAAACTTTGATTTTTCTCGGAAGCGGGCGAAGGATGCATGTACATCGCCACAACCACCCCCAAATAGTAGTAAACCGAAACGAGCGAATTTAAGACGGCAATCACGACCAGAGGAATCTGGTTGGCCGAAACGGCGGCGGAAAAGATGTACAGCTTGCCCATAAATCCCGCCGTCGGCGGAATGCCGGTCAAGGAGAGCATAAAAATCGTCATCGCCGCCGCCAGATACGGATGCCGATTGGCCAAGCCGCGGTAGTCGCCGATTTGGTTGGAACTCTCCTTGGCTTCCACGGCCAAAACGACGGCAAAAGTCCCGATATTCATCACCGTGTAAGCCAGAAGGTAGAACAGGGCGGCCGAGACCCCGTCCGGCCCGCCGGCGACGACAGCCACCAAAATGTATCCGGCGTGCGCGATTGAGGAATACGCCAGCATCCGCTTGATATTGGGTTGGACGAGCGCCAAAACGTTCCCCACGGTCATAGTCAAAACCGCCAAAACCCAGAAAACGGCCTCCATTGCCTCCCTATAATCTCCTAAAAACAGGGCAAAGACCCGCAGCAAAGCGGCGAACCCGGCCGCCTTCGGCCCAGCGGACATAAAAGCGGTAATGGCCGTGGGGGCCCCTTCATACACGTCCGGCGCCCACATGTGAAAGGGAACGGCGGCCACTTTGAAGGCGAATCCCACGGTCAAAAGCGCCGCACCGGCGTAAATCAGAAAATCCCCGCGCCCCTGCAGGTTCGGAAGCTGGTTGTAAATCTCCTGCAGATGGGTGGTGCCGGTGGCGCCGTACAGAAGGGCGATGCCGTAGAGAAAAAAACTGGAGGCAAAGGCGCCGATTAAAAAATACTTCATCCCCGCCTCGTTGGAGCGGACATCCGTTTTGCGGAAACCGGCCAAGATGTAAAGCGGGATGGACATCACCTCCAACCCAAGGAAAATGACCATCAAGTCCAAAGTCCCGGCCATGAACATCATCCCGAGCGTGGAGAAAAGCAGAAGGGAGTAATATTCCCCGTTGGCAAAGCGTTCTGCTGCAAGGTAATTTTTGGACGCCAGAATCACCAAGAACGTCCCGGCAAGGAAAACCAAGCGGAAAAAGACGGCGAAATTGTCGGAGAGGGCCATTCCGCCAAAGTTCACGCCGGCCCGGTTCCAGAGCCAAAGCGATGCCCCCGCCGCGGCAATCAGGCCGAGCACGGTCAAGTAGAAGTTTATTTGCCTGGCCCGTTCGGGCAGAAACGGCTCCAGAACCATCACCAGAAGAGCAAAACCCAAGATGACCAACTCCGGCGCGAAAGCCGAATAATTTACCGTTCCTATGATTGAGAAAATATCCATCGTTATGGAACGTTATTGGCCGGCAGATTGGCAGCTTTGGCCTGACTGGAAGCGCCGCCCGCCATAAATTCCGACCAGCTTTGCTTTGGCAGCGAGCGCAATACCGTCTCCCGCCGGTTCACCTGGTTTAGCAGATTTTCCAAACTGCCTTCCATATTTTTCAAAAACGTGTTCGGATAAATTCCGATCCAAAAAACGAACACAATCAGCGGAACGAGCACCGTCTTTTCCCGCCAGTTAAGGTCGGAAAGTCCGGCATTGGCCGGGTTTTTCACTTCGCCAAACATCACCCGCTGGAACATCCAGAGCATATAGACCGCCGAAAGGATGACGCCCGTGGTGGCGAAGGCCGCCCAGACCGGGTTGGTGCGGAAGGTGCCTACAAGAATCAGAAATTCTCCGACGAAGCCGTTCGTCCCCGGCAGCCCGATGGAAGAGAGTGTAATAATCATAAAGAATACGGCAAATACCGGCATCACCTTGGTAAGTCCGCCGAAGTCGTCGATAAGCCGGGTGTGCCGCCGCTCGTAAATCATCCCGACAAGCAAAAACAAGGCTCCGGTTGAAACGCCGTGGTTCAGCATCTGCAGCATTCCCCCCTGCCATCCCTGCAGATTCATCGCCAAGAGCCCGAGCGTGACGAACCCGAGATGGGAAACGGAGGAAAAGGCCACCAGCGATTTGACGTCCTTCTGCACCATCGCCATCAAAGCCCCGTATATGATGCCAATTATGGAGAGAACGGCTAAAAGCGGAATGAACTGGAAGGTGGCATTCGGGAACAGTGGAAACAGGAAGCGTAGAAAGCCGTAGGTTCCCATTTTCAGCAAAACCCCGGCCAGAATGACCGACCCCGCCGTGGGGGCCTCCACATGCGCGTCCGGCAGCCAGGTGTGGAACGGGAACATCGGCACTTTGATGGCAAAAGCGAGCGCAAAAGCCAAAAAGAGCCAGATTTGCAAATTGAGCGGCAGGGCGAGCTGGTAGTAATCGAACAGGTTGAACGAGTAATTCCCGGTAGCCGAGCGGTTAAGGAAATAGAGCGCCAAAATCGCCACCAGCATCAAAAGGGAGCCGAACATCGTAAAAAGCACAAACTTGATGGTGGCGTAAATTTTTCGCGGCCCCCCCCAGATGCCAATGAGGAAATACATCGGGATGAGCATCCCTTCCCAGAAAACGTAGAAAAGAAAAACATCCAGCGCGACAAAGACGCCCAACATTCCGGTTTGCAAAAGCAGAAAGGAGATGTAGAATCCCTTCACTTTTTCTTGGATGGCCGAAAACGTGGAGTAAATCGCCAGCATTGAGAGAAAAGTCGTCAAGAGAACGAGAAAGAGCGAAATCCCGTCCAGCCCTAACCGGTAATAAATGCCGAAGCTTTCAATCCAGGGAATCGCGACGGGAAACTGCATTCCCGGATTTGCGGAATCAAAATTGGCCGGCAAATAGAGCGAAACCAAAAAATCGACACCGGCCACACCTAAGGCCGTCCATTTGACCAACTCTGGGCGTTCCTTGGGCAAAAGCAAAAGGATGGGGATGCCGGCCAACGGTATGAAAACAACCCAGCTTAAAATCTGCGCATCCATCTAATTTTCCAACCTCTTCATCACATCCACCAGACCAAGTAGGCGAAAATCAGAACCACTCCCATAACAACGGCCATCGCATATTGTCGAACGTAGCCGGTTTGCAACTGCCGCCCCGCCCGCGCCAGCTTTTCCACTACCTTGGCCGAGCCGTTCACCGCCCCGTCGATGACTCCCAAATCAAATTTCTGCCACACCCAGCGCGAGCCCGCCACAGTGGGGGAAACGATGAGCGCCTGATAGATTTCATCCACGTAATACTTGTTCAAAAGAAGCGTATAGATAAAATTTTTCTTCAGTTTTTCCGCCGCCTGCGGTGACCGGATGTAGAAAAAGTAAGCGATACTGATCCCCAGTGCCGCAGCGATGACCGAGGTGGCCATCAAAAGATATTCCATCCCGAGCGAGGGCTCCGGATGATGCGGCAGGCCGGAAAAGACCGGCGCTAAATACCCGGCGATGGCGTTAACTCCCCCCATCGCGTGCGGAAGGCCGATGTAACCGCCGATGATGGAAAGAAACGCGAGTATCATTAGCGGTACGGTCATCGAGTGGGGCGACTCGTGAATGTGGTGCTGCATCTCCTCGGAGGCCCGGCAGCGCCCGGAGAAGGTCAAAAAGAAAAGCCGGAACATATAGAAGGCGGTCATTGAGGCGGTGACGATGCCCAACAGCCAAAGCCAGCCCCCCCCGTGCGGAGAGAAAAAAGCGGCCGATAGAATCTGGTCCTTGGAGAAAAAGCCGGAAAGCAAAGGTACTCCGGAGATGGCCAAGGTAGCGATGAGAAAGGTGACGTAGGTGACCGGCAGATATTTTCGAAGCCCCCCCATTTTGCGCAAATCCTGCTCCCCGGAAAGGGCGTGAATGACCGACCCGGCTCCGAGGAAAAGCAGGGCCTTGAAAAAGGCGTGTGTGACCAGATGGAAAATCCCAGCGGAAAAAGCCCCCACCCCGCACGCCAGAAACATGTACCCCAGCTGGCTGATGGTGGAATAGGCCAAAACCCGCTTGATGTCGTTTTGCACCAATCCAATGGAGGCTGCCATTATTGCCGTCAACGCGCCGACGACGGCGACTATGGCCAGCGTGAATGGTGCTAAAATGAAAAGGGCGTGGCAACGCGCCACCATATAAACGCCCGCCGTGACCATCGTGGCGGCATGGATCAAGGCCGAAACAGGCGTCGGCCCCTCCATCGCGTCGGGAAGCCAGGTGTAAAGTGGAATCTGAGCCGATTTGCCGGTAGCCCCCAGGAAAAGTAGAAGTGTAATCGCCGTGGCCAAATTCCTACCTCCCTCGGAAGAAAGCGAGGATGCCTGCGAAAAAACCCCGCCAAAATCGAGCGTGCCGAAAGTGCTGAATATCAGCATCACGCCGAGGGCGAAACCAAAATCCCCCACCCGGTTGACGATGAACGCCTTTTTGCCGGCATCCGAGGCGCTTTTTTTCTCGTACCAGAACCCGATCAAAAGATACGAGCAAAGCCCCACCCCCTCCCAGCCGAGGTACATCACAAGGAAATTGGACCCCAAAACCAGACAGAGCATCGAGAAAGTGAAAAGGTTCAGATAAGCGAAATACCGCCGGTAGCCGGGGTCGTGCCCCATATAGCCGACGGAGTAAACGTGAATCAAGAACCCGACGCCTGTGACCACCAAAGTCATCACCATCGAAAGCGGGTCTATAAGAAAGGCGATGTCCACGGAAAAATTCCCGGCCACCATCCAGGAAAAAACCTTGGCGACGATGTTTCTTCCCGAAGGTGGAAGAGAAAAAAGCTGGAAGAATATAGTTACGGCCAAAAGGAACGAAGCGGCAACAACACCGGGCCCGATAATCGAGACCGCCGCTTTGGGCAGCCGCTTCCCGCCCAAACCAATGACGAGGAAGCCCAAAAGGGGCAAAAGCGGTATCAAAGGAACCAGTTGTTCTACCATTTCATCAAATTGATGTCGTCAATGTTCACCGATTCCCGCGTGCGGAAGATGTTCAGGATAATCGCCAGCCCCACGGCCGCCTCCGCCGCCGCCACGGTCATCACCAAAAACACCATCACCTGCCCGTCGTTTTTCCCCAGAAAGTGCGAAAACGCCACCAAAGTCAGATTGACGGCGTTCAGCATTAGTTCAATCGCCATGAAAATCACGATGGCGTTGCGCGAAACCAAAACCCCCACCGTGCCGATGGCGAAAAGCAATGCCGCCAAAATCAGATACCAGTCGAGAGGCACCGTTGCCATTACAGCTCCCCTTTCCGGCCCGGCAGTTTTTTGGCCAGAATTACCGTGCCCACCAAGGCCGCCAGAAGCAATACGGAGGTGATTTCGAAGGGATACAGGTAACGGGTGAAAAGCAAAAGCCCCACCCCCGCCACCGTGCCAAAATCGCCGACGAAATCGGGATGGTAAGCCAGGCGGGCGCTATCGGCCAAGCCGGTTTTGAAAATGGCCAAAACTTCCAGAATCAAAACGAGCGCAAAGACGATGGCCAAGGGGCGGATGAATTTCCGCTTCTCCGGCCCGAACTCGTCCCGCCCCAAATTCAGAAGCATTACAACAAAAAGAAACAGAACCATAATCGCCCCGGCATAGACGATGATTTGCAGGGCAGCCACGAACGGCGCGTTCAAAAGAAGAAACAAAACCGCCTGCGCGGCCAAAGTGACGATAAGAAACACGACTGAGGCGACCGGATTTTTCTGGGTGAAGACCAGAATGGCGGAAACGAGCGCCACGAACCCCGCTCCCAGAAAAACCACCATTTCCATCAGAAAACTCTCCGGTTTTTGCGTTTAAACTCCACCTCGGACGGTTTTTTGCGCGGCCAGGGTACCAGCAAATCCTCCTTGGTGTAGATAAACTTGTCCCGGTGGTCGGCGGAGAATTCAAACTCCTTCCCCAAAAAGATGGCCTCCTCCGGACAGGCCTCCTCGCAGAAACCACAGAAAATGCAGCGCAGTTCGTTGATTTCGTACACCTTGGCGTACCGCTCCCCTTTTTCGTTCTCCGCCGGCTCCATGTAAATGGCGTCCGCCGGGCAGGCCGCCGCGCACAGCCCGCAGGAAACGCAGCGCTCCGTACCGTCCTCGTACCGCTCCAGAAAATGCAATCCGCGGTAGCGGGGATACATCGCCGGCCTGATTTTTTCCGGATACTCGATGGTGATTGGCTTGCGGAAAAGATGCTTGAAGGTGGTATAAAATCCCTTCAAGATCGCCAAGGGAATCTCCCAGACGGAAACTTTGGTTTTATCTACCATCCAACTCCTTTACAAGGCCACCGCCAAGGCGGTGACCAGAACATTTACCAGCCCGGCAGGCAGAAGCACGAGCCAGCCGAAGCGCATCAGTTGATCATAACGAAAACGGGGCAAGGTCGCCCGCACCCAGATATACAGGAAAATGAAAAACATCACTTTCAGCATAAACCAAACCACCGGCGGCAGAAACGGCCCCTGCCAACCCCCCAAAAAGAGGGTAGTGGCCAGGGCCGAAACGGTGACCATATTGGCGTACTCGGCAATGGTGAACATCGCAAATTTCATCGAGGAGTACTCCGTGAAGTATCCGGCCACCAGTTCGGTCTCCGCCTCCGGCAAATCGAACGGCGTCCGGTTCGTCTCGGCAAAGGCCGAAATCAAGTACAACAAAAACCCGACCGGCTGTTTCCAGATGAACCAGTCACTGACCGACCCCTGTGCTTTCACAATGTCAACCAAGCTCAAGCTGCCGGTCAAAAGCAGAACCCCGATCACGGAAAGCCCGAGCGAAATCTCGTACGAAATCATCTGGGCCGCCGAGCGCAAGGCCCCCAAAAGGGAGTACTTGCTGTTGGAGGACCACCCGGCCAGAACGATGCCATAGACGCCGAGGGAGGTGACGCCGAGGATGTACAAAAGGCCTACGTTGAAATCCGAAATCAGAAGGTCGATCTGCCGGCCGAAAAGCGTTACCGTGTCGCCGAAGGGGATAACCGCAAAGGTGATAAAGGCCGGGATGAAGGCAATCAAGGGCGCGGCGATATAGAGCCACTTCTCCGCTTGTTCCACGATGATTTCCTCCTTGGTGAAAAGCTTGATGGCATCCGCCAAGGGCTGCAGGAGCCCGAAAGGCCCCACCCGTGTCGGCCCCAGCCGCACCTGCATCCGCGCCACCAGCTTCCGCTCCAGCCAGACGATATAGGCGCAGGCCGTAAGTATCGCCCAGAGTACCACGGCGACTTTGATTACCGCTATTATCGCCTGCTCAAGCATTTTCCAATCTCACCCACAAATACGGTCTGTCCCATTTCATCAATTTGTTCAACTGCGCCTGCGGAAAATTCTCCGGCAAAAAAACCACGTTCGGGGGCAGAAGCTCCGACGGCCGCACGCGCGCTTCAATCTCGCCAAGGGATGAAACGATTTTGACCCGGTCCCCCTTGTATTTTTTCATTTTCAAAAGTTCATCGGTGTTCACCTCCAAATACGGCTCCGGCTCGATGCGCTGCTGGTTTTCGGTCGGAAAATGCAGAATCCCGGAGTGTTGGAGCGAATTGCCGGTCGCCAAAAGCATGGAAAAATTCTTTTCCGGGACGATTTCCTTCGGGCTGAAAACCTCGAAAGCGGCGGACTTGGCGCCGTTCCCTTCCCAAATTTTTCCCTCCCCCGCCAAATCGGCGTAGGTAATCCCTGCATAACTCTGAATCATGTGCGCAAGTTCATTAAAAACTCCTTGTGGGGAATGGAGCGCAAATGGCCGCCCCATCCGGTCGGCCAAATCGGCCAGAATTTGCCACTCCGGCCGTGCTTCCCCCAGCGGGCGGTAGGCCCGCTGGAAGCGCTGCACCCGCCGCTCCCAATTGGTATAAGTTCCTTCCTTTTCGACGTATGCCGCCGCGGGAAAAACCACGTGCCCCAGCTTGGCGGTCTGGGTCATAAACTGGTCGATAACAACGATAAAGCCGGTCGCCTCCATCGCCTCCCGCGCAAAGTGATAGTCCGGGAAAGAGAAGAGAACATCCTGTCCCATCACCACGAGGGCCGAAAGCTTACGCTCTCGTGCGGCGGAAAGCATCCCAAAAACGTCCCGTCCCGCCTTTTCGGGCAGCGCAACCTCCCCCCATTTGTCGTTAAAATCTCCCGTCTTGTCTCCGACCTTGCGGTATCCGGGCAGAACGTCCGGCAGACAGCCGACATCCGCCGTCCCTTGCGTGTTTCCCTCTTCAAAGAGCAGGCTGACTTTTTTGGCGGCCCCATCGGCGCCGTTTATCAAATGGGAGAGTAACCGGCACGTTTTTAGAATCTCCTCCCGCTGCGGATGTAAAGCAATTTCCCGTCCCAGAAAAATGGTGAGTTCGCCTGCAGCCGCCCAGCTCTTCGCCCACGCTTTTACTTGCGTAGCGTCAACGCCCGTTTGTTCTTTGGTTTTTTCCGGCAACCAGTCAGCAAGTTTTTTCGCCAAACCGGCGGTTTCCTTGGATATGTCTTTCAAAACTTTGTCGTTCAGTAATACAGCCAAAAGCGAATTTAAGAAACCAAGTTCCATCCCCGGCTTGTAAACCGCCTTTCTGCCCGCCCAATCTCCGAGCTTGACTCCGCGAGAGTTAGCAACAAACAACCCCGTCCCATTGCGGGCTTTCGCCTTGTGCAGCCGCAAATTCAAAATCGGGTGCTCCCGGTTCGGGTCCATCCCCAAAACCAGAACCGCTTTGGCTTTTTCGATCTCTTCCATCCGGATGCGTACGGCGTCCCGGAAAAGTTCGGAAGGCGGCGCGTTTTTCCCGAACCGCACCCGAAAATCAATGTTGTTGGTGCCGATAACCTGCCGGAAGAACCGCTGGAAAATGTAGTTGTCTTCGTTGGACAGCACGGGAGATGTAATGCCGGCAATTAAATCCGCTCCCATCTCATCCCGGATTTTGGCCAACTGCCCGGCGGCAAAGTCGAGCGCCTCATCCCAGCTGGCCTCTTCAAATTTTCCGCTCCTTTTAATCAAGGGCCTCTTCAGCCGCTCCGGGTGGTTGACGAGCTGGTAGTTGTACCGCCCCTTGTTGCAAATCCACCCTTCGTCCACGGCGTCGTTCCGCCGGGAGGTGATACGGTATAAATTTTGAGCGGAAGTCCAGAGCATCGTGTTGCAGCCGTCCGAACACTGGTTGCAGACGGAGGGTGTTTTCTGCGTCAGCCAGACCCGGATTTTGTAGCGCCAGTCCTTGGCCGTGAGCGCCCCGACCGGACAAATTTCCACCGTGTTTCCGGCGTATTCGTTGGCAATCCCCTCCGGCCCGATGGAATTGATTTCGGTATGATAGCCGCGCTGAAAGGCCCCCAAATCCCCCTCTCCAGCAATCTCTTTGTTGAAGCGCACGCATTTGTAGCAGTGGATACAGCGGTTTTGATTCCGCACAATCATCGGCCCGATGGATAAATCGTCAAACGTCGAGTTGCGATCCACGATGAAACGGTACTTTTGCTCCTCGAACCGGCTGGCATCCCCGCCGTTTTTCCAGGAGATATCCTGCAGTTCGCACTCCCCTCCCTTGTCGCAGGTCGGGCAGTCGAGCGGATGGTTGATGAGCAGAAATTCGGTCACCCCGGCCCGTCCTTTTTTCGCTTTTTCGGAATCAATCCAGACCACCTGCCCCTCCACCGCGGGGGTGGAGCAGGAAACGACTAACTTGGGGGATTTTTCAAGTTCAACAAAGCATATCCGGCAGGCCCCCACGGGGTCCAGTTTTGGATGCCAGCAGTAGGTCGGGATTTTGAATCCCGCCGCCAGGGCTGCTTCCAGAATCGTCTGTCCCGGCAAAAACTCTACTTTTTTTCCTTCAACCGTGATATGCATCTTCACTCTCTAATTCACAAACCCGTCGAAATCGAACGCCCGGTGCGGTAAGGGGCACCGTTTCTCTTCGATGTGCGCCACAAATTCGTCCTTGAAATGCTGGATGGCCGAAACCACCGGCGCGGCGGCGCCGTCCGCCAGGGCGCAAACCGTCTTGAAGGAGATGTTGTCGCAGATGTTCAAAAGCAAATCCAAATCACGCATCGTGCCGCGCCCTTCCTCGATGCGGGAAAGTATTTCGACCAGCCAGAACGTTCCCTCCCGGCAGGGAGTGCATTTGCCGCAGGACTCGTGCTCGTAAAACTCGGAAAGGCGCTCGGCCATCCAGACCATGCAGGTCCGTTCGTCCATCACGATCACCGCCGCGCAGCCCAAAAGGGAGCCAGCCGCCGCCACCGAGTCAAAATCCAGTTTCACGTCGATCTGTTTTCCGGTCAAAATCGGCACGGACGAGCCCCCCGGAATCGCGGCCTTCAGCCTCCGTCCTCCCAAAATCCCGCCGCCGTGGGTGTAAATCAATTCGCGAAGCGGCGTTCCCATCTCCAGCTCGTAATTCCCCGGCTTGTTCACGTGGCCGGAGAGGCAGACGATTTTGGTGCCCGGGCTTTTGGCCGGGCCGATGGAGGCAAACCATTCCGCTCCCCGGTTGACGATGTGCGGCACGCAGGCCAGGGTCTCCACGTTGTTGACCACTGTGGGGCAATTATAAAGACCAGAAACCGCCGGAAACGGCGGTTTGACCCGCGGCATCGCCCGCTTCCCTTCCAGCGATTCGATAAGCCCCGTCTCCTCGCCGCAAATGTACGCTCCGCCGCCCCGCACAATCGTCACGTCCAAATCGAACCCTGAACCGAGAATGTTCTTTCCCAAATAACCCTTCTGATAGGCCTCCTCCACCGCCTGCGCCATCCGTTTGTAGCCGAAGCCGAATTCCCCCCGGATGTAGAAATACGCATGGTGGCAGCCGATGGCGTAACTTGAAAGAATCACTCCTTCCAAAACCTGATGCGGATCGTATTCCATCAACTGTCGGTCCTTGAAAGTCCCCGGCTCGCTTTCGTCCGCGTTTACGCACAGATATTTCGGCTTGGGGGAATCCTTCGGAACGAAGCTCCATTTAAGCCCGGTCGGAAACCCCGCCCCCCCTCGTCCGCGCAGGCCGGATTTTTTGACCATCTCAATCAATTCCGCCGGCTTTATTTCCTTCAATGCCAGCTTCAAGGCGGAATACCCGCCGTTTTGGACGTAGGTCTCCACTTGGTACTGTTTTGGGTTGTCGATATGCTTGAAAAGAATCCGCTCCGCCATGTTATTTTGAAAGTTTTTCTAGCAAAGCATCCACCTTCGCCCGGGTCAAATTTTCGTGGAACTCGTCGTTCACCTGCATCATCGGGGCCGTGCCGCAGGAGCCGAGGCATTCCACCTTCCAGATGGTGAACTTCCCGTCCGCCGTCGTCTCGCCGACTTTGGTATTCAATTTCTTTTCGAGATAAGAGACGAGATTATCCGCCCCCCGCAGCGCGCAGGAGATGTTTTTGCAAACCATCACCAGATTTTTCCCCACCGGCTGCTTGGGGAAAAGGGTGTAAAACGTGGCCGCTTCGGCCACCTCGGCCCGGGTGACCCCCAGAATCTCGGCAATCGCCTCATACATCGGTTCGTCGAGATAACCGAACTGCTCGTAGCAGGCATGCAAGGCGGGCAGGACAGCCGAAAGCGGCTTGGGAAAGCGGGTCATCGCCTTCTTGATTTTTTCAACTGTTGCCGGGGACAAAACGGCGATTTTAATCCCCGCTTTTTCCACGGTCGGATAGACGGTTTGCACGCTCACCGGTCCACGTCCCCCAGAACGATGTCGATGGAGCCGATGGCCGCCACCACGTCCGCAATCAAACGCCCCTCCACCATCTTGGAGAGAGCCGACAAATTGCAGAAAGAAGGTGTGCGGAAATGAATCCGGTACGGCTTCGGCGTCCCGTCGCTGCGGACATAATAGCCGAGCTCACCGCGGGGCGACTCAATCGCCTGATACACCTCTCCCGGCGGCGGCGAAAAACCTTCCGTATAGATTTTGAACTGGAAAATCAACGCCTCCATTTTGTGCAAAACCTCTTCCTTCGGCGGCGGGGTGACGCCGGGAACGCGCGCCATCCAGGGACCTTCCGGCAGCCCGTCCAGGGCCTGACGGACGATTTTCAAGCTCTCCCGCATCTCGGCCATCCGCACGATATAGCGGTCGAAAACATCCCCGTTTTGCCCCACCGGCACGTTGAAGTCAAATTTTTCGTAGCTGGAGTAGGGGTTCGATTTGCGCATATCCCAGTTCACCCCGGAGCCGCGCAGGGACGGCCCAGAAAGACCGCAGTTGATGCCCTCCTCGGCGGAGATGACCGCCACCCCCTTGGTACGGTTCTGCCAGATTTTGTTCTTGGTCAAAAGCGCCTCGTACTCGTCGAACCGCGCCGGAAAATCCCGCAGGATGGCGCGCACCTTTTCCTCGAAATCGGGGGGCACGTCTTCCATCACCCCGCCGATGCGGAAATAAGAAGACATCATCCGCTGGCCGGAGACCATCTCATAAATTTCCAAAACCCGTTCCCGCTCCCGGAAGGCGTAGAGGAACATCGACATCGCTCCGATATCCATGGCGTGCGTGCCGACCCAGACGCAGTGGGAGGCGATGCGGGTGAGCTCCGCCAAAAGCACCCGCAGCCACTGGGCCTTGGGCGGAATCTCGATTCCCAAAAGTTTTTCGACGGCGAGGCAAAAGACCAGATTGTTGGACATCGGCGCCAGATAATCCATCCGGTCGGTCATCGGCAAAACGTGCATGTATTTCTTGTCTTCCGCGTTTTTTTCGATGCCCGTGTGCAGATACCCCATCACCGGGGTGATTTTGACCACCGTCTCCCCGTCCAGCTCCAGAATGAGGCGCAAAACCCCGTGCGTGGAGGGGTGCTGCGGCCCCATGTTGATGGTCATCATTTCGGTCTTGGCCATCGCTACTTGATAATCTCCGGCGGCAAATCCTTGTTGAACGAAAACTGCGGCGCTTCGTAGGTCAGGGGATAATCTTTGCGCAAGGGGTGGCCGATCCATTCCTCCCGCATCAAAATCCGCCGCAAGTCGGGATGCCCCTCGAATTCAATCCCCATCAAGTCATATATTTCCCGCTCGTGCCAGTTGGCGGCGTCCCAAAGCACCGTCGCCGTGGGGACTTTCTCCCCGTCTTCAATTTTGACCTTGACCCGCAAGCGGTGATGCAGCGGAATGGAAAAGAGGTGGTACAGAACTTCAAAACGGGGCTTTTGCGAAAACAAATCGACCGAGGTGATGTCGGAGAGAAAATTGAACTCGCATCCCACCTCGGTCTTGAGAAACCGCAACGCTTCGATGAGGTCGGCCTTCGGAACATAGACCGACCACTCATCCCGGTAGTTCACAACCTCCCCGACCCGGTCGCCAAATCTATTTTCCAGTTTCTCAATCGGCTCAAATCCCATAATCTATGTATTGGGTCCCCTCCGGTGCCGAAGAGAACCTCGAATTAACCCACCTTCTTTTGCAGGAGTCTTTCCTTCATAATCTTCTCCTGCAGTAAGGTGATGCCGTGAATCAACTGTTCCGGCCGCGGCGGGCAGCCCGGAACGTAAATGTCGACCGGAACGATGCGGTCCACCCCTTGCACGATGGCATAGTTGTTAAAAATCCCGCCGCAGGAGGCGCAGGCCCCCATCGAAATCACCCATCTCGGATTGGGCATCTGTTCGTAGAGCTGGCGCAAAACAGGCGCCATGTTGATGGAAACCCGCCCCGCCACAATCATCAAATCCGCCTGCCGCGGGGAGGAGCGCATCACCTCCATCCCGAACCGGGCCAAATCGTAGCGGGAAGCAAAGGTGGACATCATCTCGATGGCGCAGCAGGCCAGCCCGAATCCCAAGGGCCAGATGGAGTTCTTCCGCCCCCAGTTCACCACTTTTTCGACGGAGGTCAGAAAAACGTTCTCCTTCAAATCTGTCGCCAGTTCTTCCGGGCTTTTTCCCGTCGGTGCAAGGTCAACCAAATTCGGTTTTATTCCCATTGCAGGGCTCCTTTTTTAACGATGTACACATACCCCACAAACAAGATGAAAATAAAAATTGCCATCTCAATGAATCCGAACCACGCCAGTTGTTTATACACCACCGCCCAGGGGAACAAAAACACCACCTCGATGTCGAAGATGATGAAAAGCATCGCTATCAAATAGTATTTGACCGGAAACCGTTCGTGCGCCCCGCCCACCGGGTCCACCCCGCATTCGTAGGGGATAAGCTTTTTGGGGCTTTTGGATTTCCGCCCCAAAACGTGCGACAGCGCTATTTGCCCGACGCCGATCACTGTCGCCGCCGCTATCATCACCGCTAAAGGAAAATAGGTTTCAAACATAAGTGATTTTTTTCACAAACCGGCTCAAAAAAAACCGCAGTCGCCTGCTCTCCTTTCCACCAAGGGGGCTTATAAGCCCCCGCCTTTGTATATACGCTGAATGACAAAGGGTGTCAATACCTTCAAAGTATTGACACCCTTTTATCCTTTCAGTTGTCAGGCCCTACATCCCGCAGGCGGCCACTTTTTCTTTCAATTCCGGAGACCGCGCCAAAACCCCGTCCAAAAGCCCCCACCAGCCGTTCAAGACCTGGCCGACGGCCAAAACCGCCTTCTCCTTTTCCTGCACTCCGGAGCCCGCCAGCACTTTTTCCAAATCTGCCGTATGTTTCACGTCCGCTTCCTGGTGCACGGCAAAGAATGTGACGTCCAGATTGGCGCCGTATTCATACTTCCTCAATCCATCGATTTTTTCCGCCGCCACGGCCGGAATCTGGGACTCGTAGGCGTACAAAGCGGAAGCCCCCACCGGCGCGGACTGGTTGCGGGTCAAATGCTTGAAGGTATTGACAAAATGGCGCGTCTCCGGGTAAACCTCCGAACCTTCCATATCCCCCCGGGACAACCCGAGCGAGCGGCCGAAATCGACCCACAAATCGAGATGGGTGGGTGTGGAACCCTCCTCGTCGTTCAAATTTTCCAAAAGGACCGACCGCAGCCGCGGATTTTCACAGTTGGCGATGATGCCCGCCACGTAGGTCGGAAACGCCCGCACGTGGTGGTAGTACTGGCAGGCGTACCGCCGCAAATCCTCCTGCGACAAAAGCCCCGCCGCCCAGGCCTTGTAGAAAGGATGCTTGAGTATGCTTCTCTCTTGAATCAAATTTTTCAGTTCTTTTATTTTTTCCATTTTTTTCCTCCTCGTGGCGGGAGTATAAAAACTCCCATCCATCTTGTAAAGCTGTTAAAACACGGCGTAATGGAACCCCTCAAAATGCCGCAGCCGGCCTCTCAACCCGGCTAAACCGGCACCCCCGTCCCCAGCATATATTCCAGAATCGCAACCGTGTCGTTTCTTACCCTTCCCACTTCCAAAGTCGGGCCCACGCAGGAAGGACAGCCATCGGAACAACTGCAGCCGCGGGCCAGCGAGAGGGCGGCTTTGAAAATCTCCTCCCGCATCGCAAAAATTTTTTCCGCAAACCCCACCCCGCCCGGAATGTTGTCGTAGATGAAAATCGCCGGCCGGTCGAGGAACGGGGACTTCACCTGCGAAAAGGCCCGGACGTCCCGCCGGTCCGCCATCACCCAGAGCGGGACGAGATTTTGGAGAAGATTGGCCACCCCGCGCAGGCTGGCGCCGAGCGAGCCGGCGGAAATCCCCGCATTTTGCGCCAAATCTTCGGAAAACGATGCCCAGAAGGAGGTGGTGTGCATGGTCAGTTCGGGCAGGTTGATGTGCTCGGAACCGATGTTTTCCCCCGTGCCGAATTTGATTTTTTTGAAAAGCACGGTGGCGGAACTGACCGCAATCTCCCCGCAGTACGCTTTGTCCGAAAAGAAACCGGCGCTTCGCGCTTCGGAGAGAACTTTGACCTCCGTTTTGGTCTCGGCGTCCGTGTAGTAATCGACCGGCGCCTCCTTGACGTACGCCTTCCGCCCCTCCCAATCCAGTTCTTCGACCTGATACCGCTCCCCGCCGTGCAGGTAGATCGCCCGGGGATGCAGGAAAATCGGCGCGGAAGGATAATCCACCTCCCCGATGACCTTGTTCTCGTTGGAACGGTTCAAAATGACGAAATTCTCGATCGTTGCCGAGCGGAGCGAAACTTCCGACGCCGGATAGATGTCCGAGGTCCAGTGGTACCGGTTTCCCGCCGGATGCAAAACCCGCTCGGCGGAAAGTTTTTCCAAAAACGGCCTGGTTGGGTCGATGCCGAACCGTTCCTCCGAATCGAACGGTAACTCGAACGCGGCGCATTTCAACTGGCTGGTGAGAATGGAAAAATTGTTGGGGTCGACGATTCCCGCTTCCGGCGGAGAGCCGAAAAGATAATCCGGGTTGGAGGTCAGAAACTGGTCCAACGCCGAACTGTTGGCCACCATTATGGACAATGCCACGTCCTTCTTCCGCCCGGCCCGCCCCGCCTGTTGGAGAGTCGAAGCCACCGTCCCCGGATAGCCGGTCAGAATTGAAACCTCCAGTTCCCCGATGTCAATCCCCAGTTCCAAAGCATTGGTCGTGACAACACCGAGAAGTGATTTGCGGCGTAACCCCTGCTCGACCGCCCGTCGTTCCAGCGGCAGATACCCCCCCCGGTAGCCGGAAACCTTCTCCTCCGAAATGCCGGAGCGTTTCAAACGGTTCTGCAAACCGGCCAGAATAATTTCCACCGACAGGCGGTAGGGGGCGAAAACGATGGTTTGAATTTGATTCTCAATGAAATGGGAAGCCAGCCGCTCCGCCTCCCCCCAGGAAGAGCGCCGCAGCCCCAGTTCTTTGTTGACGACCGGCGGATTGTAGAGGACAAAATGCTTGGTGCCGGAAGGCGCGCCGTTTTTATCGATTAACTCCACCGGCTCTTCGCAAATCTTCTCCGCCAGTTCTTTTGGATTGGCTATTGTTGCGGAAGAAAAAATGAACTGCGGTTTCGAGCCGTAGAAATTGGCGATCCGTTTGAGCCGGCGGAATACGTTGGCCAGATGGCTGCCGAAAACCCCGCGGTATTGATGCAACTCGTCCAGAACAATGAATTTCAAATTCTCGAAAAGTTTTATCCATTTGGTATGATGGGGCAGAATCCCGGCGTGCAGCATATCGGCGTTGGTCACCACGATATGTCCCGCCGACCGGACGGCCCGCCGGGCATTCTGGGGCGTGTCCCCGTCGAAGGTGTAAGTCTTGATGTCCAGTTCCAATTGCGTGATGAAGTCGTGCAGCTCCGCCAGTTGATCCTGCGCCAAGGCCTTGGTGGGAAATATGTAGAGCGCCCGGTGGCGGTGCTCCTTGGCGATGGCATCCAAAACCGGCAGGTTGTAACAAAACGTCTTTCCGGAGGCCGTCGGCGTCACGACTACGAAATTCCTGCCGGAGGAGGCTTTCTCAAACGCCTCCACTTGGTGCGAATAAAGTTGGTGTATCCCCCGCTTTTGCAATACCGACTTAATCCGCCCCTCCATTCTTTCCGGAAAGGGAACGTAGTTCCCGGGCTTGGCCGCCAAAGTCCGCCAAAAAACCACGTTTTCGGTGAAAGACCGCTCGGCTTTCAGCCAATCAATCATCTGGGGTAGATTCATTGTTTCATCTCCTCTGAAAGCGGCCGCTTCCTATTCACAGGGTAGAAAATGAAACGCATTTTCAGTCGGAAATCAAGAAAATTGTGGTTCCTTCTTTCCGTTTCGGGAAAGGGACAAAAGAATTGGCGCTTTTAAATTACCACCCCAGCTTCCGCTGGCAATTGTCGCAGAACCGGTCGGAAAGCTGGTCCAATTCCAAAACGCTGGAGGCCTTGTACATCACGCATTTGGGGTTATGACAGTAGGAAAGCCCAAACAAATACGCCACCTCCTGCACCGATTTTTTCAGCAGGCGATGATACACCACCCGGTCTTCCTCCCCGCCGGCAAAAAAATCCTGCTTGAGATGATAGAGCGAAATCAAGGCGACCGCCCCCAGCCGGTCCGCCTCGCCGATGATGTTGGAGCTGGAAGGAGTGTACAAATCCTCATCCAAAATCCCCAGAATTTTTTCCCGGTCGTTCGATTTCAAAACCTCCAACTTGGCCAGAATGACGGTGGAATAGTACTGTCCCCGGCGCTCCGAAAACGCCTCCTCCGGCAGCCGCATCCCCTGCAAAATATCGACGGAGGAACCGAAAATGGCCGAAAGCTGGCTCGCGAGCTTGTTGATTTGGTAGAAATCCATTTCCCCCATCGGGGCGACGACGATTTTCCCTCGCATACTGCTTCCACTCTAAATATACGCTAATTTCCCCGCCGTCAAACCGGAAGCGGAGATTTGATTAATCAAGCCCCTTTATTGCCTGAAATTTTTATCTGTTTCCCAAAAAAGCCGCCCCTACCAACCCCGCTTCGTTCCCCAGTTTCGCTTTTACGACCTGCAACTTCAGCAACGCCGCCGGAAAAGCTCTTTTCCTTATTTCTTCCTCAACTAATTTCAAAATTTGCGGATATACGTCCACAAACCCACCTCCCAAAATAAGCCTTTCCGGGTTCAAGAGGTTCACCGCCGAGGCCAACCCCGCTCCCAAATATGCCGCTTGTTGGGAGATAAGCTCGATCGCAGCCGCATCATCGGTCTTGGCGGCATCCGTCAACGCTCGAACGCTGTCGAACCCCCGTTTCGAAGCATTCTCCATCAACGCGGAGACCGAGGCATATTTTTCCAGACAGCCCCGACTGCCGCAGGTACACAGTTTTCCTTCGAAAACGAGCGTGGTGTGCCCGATTTCTCCAGCGGAATACGACGAGCCGCGATAAACTTTTCCGTTCAGAACCAGCCCGCCCCCGATTCCGGTGCCGACCGTCACGCACAAGGCGGACTTGGAATTCTTTGCCGCGCCAAAAATAAGCTCTGCCACCGCCACACAGTTGGCATCGTTGTCCGCAAACGCCGGGATGCCGGAAATGCGCAAACTTTTTTTGAGGTTGACTCCCTCCCAGCCGGGAATGTTGGGGGAATTGCCGACCACCCTGCCGGTTTCAAAATTCACCGCTCCCGGACTGCCGATTCCAATCCGCTTGACGTTCCACTTCTTTTCGGATGCAACGGCAAGAAGTTCCCGCGCAGAAGAGCGCAACTGTTCAACCAGCGCTCTTTGCCCTTCGTTGATTTTTGCGCGGATTTTTTTTGAAACCAGAATTTTGCCGGCGGAACCGACCAGCCCGTATTTGAGGTCGGTCCCCCCCAAATCCAGCCCGATGAAAACCGCGGTCTTACTTTTTGGCAAATTTCAAAAGGCCGGCCGCAAGGATGTTCATGGCCCGGTCCAGTTTTTCGGTGGACAAAACGTAGGCGATCCGCACTTCATCCTTTCCCTTTCCCGGCGTGGCGTAAAACCCGCTCCCCGGCGCCATCATCACGGTCTCCCCCTGGACGGAAAAGTCGGTCAAAAGCCAGCGGCAGAAATCTTCGGCATCTTCGACCGGCAGCCGCGCCATCAAATAGAAAGCCCCTTCCGGCTTTTCACAGGAAACGCCGCCCATTTGTCCCAGCCGCAAAAAAAGCAAATCCCGCCGTTTTTTGTACTCCGCCGCCATTTTGGCAAAGTAATCGGGTGGTATGTCGAAGGCCGCCGTCACCGCCTCCTGCTCGATGGTCGGCGAGGAAAGCCGCGCCTGCCCCATCCGCAAAGCGGCGTCCACAACCTCTGTGTTTTTACTGACAAGGAAGCCGACCCGCGCCCCGCAGAGGGAAAACCGCTTGGAGGCGGAATCCAGAACGATGACCTGCTCCTCCATTTCCTTGAGATGCAAAGCGGAAAAAAACTCCCCTTCGTAAATAAATTCGCGATACGGTTCATCGGAAAGCATAAAGAGGGAATGCTTGCGGCAAAGCTCCGCAACCATTTCCATCTCTTTTTTGGAATAGACCGTGCCGGTCGGATTGTTCGGCGAACAGACCAGAATTGCCCGCGTGCGGGAATTGATATGTTTCTCGATTTCCCCGGCGGAGGGTAAATGGTACCCGTTGTCGCCGTAGGTCACAACCGGATTGAGCGTAATCCCCGCCATCACGGCAAATCCGTTGTAATTCGTGTAAAACGGCTCGAACACCACGATTTCGTCCCCGGGGACCGTCACTGCCATCATCGCAAAAAGCAAGGCCTCGCTCCCGCCGGTGGTGATTTGCACGTTTTGCTCCGTCAAATCGACGTCCAGCTCCTGTTTATAGTAGCGGATGACCTTGTTGATGAGTCGGAAATCCCCCTTGGAGTTGCCGTATTCCAAAACCGGCTTGCTCCAGTTTTTGACCGCCTTGATGAAATCCGCCGGCGGCGGCAGATCCGGCTGGCCAATGTTCAAATGATGGACGGTAATGCCCCGCTTCTTGGCCGCATCCGCCAGCGGCACCAGTTTGCGAATCGGGCTGGCGGGCTGCAGCCGCGCCCGGCGGGAAATGTCGGGAATCACCCGGTCAATGGTCTTCACGGACGCCTCATTTCTTTCAATCTAATCAACTATTTCGCTCTGTCAATTACGCATCCAACAAAAGCCGCAACATAGGTTCGAATTTCCCGTCCCTCTTACGAAGGGGAACGAGGCCCGAAGGGCCGGAGGGGGTCAGAAAGTTTGCGGCGCAACGATATTCTCCGCCGCCTCCAAAATATTCGCTTTAACGACCACCGGCCTCTCTCCTGCCGTTCCCAGCTGCCCATTCGCCTTCCCCCCCTGCCCCGTCAGGACCAGAATCGACCGCATCCCCTTTCTCCACCCCAATTCCAAATCGGAAACCCGGTCGCCGATGACGAACGAACGGGAAAAGTCGATCCCCAGCTCCAAATCCGCCATCTCCAGCATTCCCGTTTCCGGCTTGCGGCAAACACATTCCTTCCGGAATTTTTTTACGCTTCCCTCCGGCCAGTGCGGGCAAAAATAAAACCGGTCAATCTCCGCCCCTCCCTTCTTCAGCTTCTCCCGTATCGCCGAATGCACGGCGTCGACGCTGTCAACGGTCAACAGGCCCCGCCCTATACCCGACTGGTTGGAAACCACGACCGTTTTGAAACCGGCCGACTTCAGCTTTTTTATCGCTTCGATGGCCCCCGGCAGAATCTCGATATTCTCCGCTGTGTAATCGAAGTTCCGTTCCTGAATGATTACGCCGTCCCTATCCAGAAAAACCGCCGGCGCCGGCTCCAGAACCGGTTTCGCCTTGACGGACTTCAGAACGGCTTGCACTTCCAAAAAAACTTTTTCTGGCAT
Source organism: Verrucomicrobiia bacterium (assembly GCA_035574275.1). Lineage (NCBI taxonomy): Bacteria > Pseudomonadati > Verrucomicrobiota > Verrucomicrobiia > Verrucomicrobiia bacterium. Next base: position 23,848 of record DATLYY010000042.1, on the reverse strand, counting down.
CAAATCCTCCAGACAAAACCGTCGCGAACGAAAACAAGGGACCTTGCCATGCAGGCTGCAGGGGGAGCAGTACAAATCGAGCGTCAACGCCTTCGATTTTTCCTCCAACGGCGCAAACCCCAGAACCGGATGGGTCGGCCCGAAAAGCCCCAAAGTCGGAACGCCCAAAGCGGCCCCCAGATGCATCAGTCCGGAATCGTTGGAGACCAGCAAATCCAATTTGGAAAGGCAGTTTTTCACCCGCTCCAACGGCTGGCCGAAAACAAAAACGGTGGAGGGTGTCCCTGAAAAGTGTTTTTTGAATCCACTCCCTAACTCATATTCTTCCTCCGAACCAAACAAAACGAACCGGCTGACTGGGAACGAATTTGATACTCTTTGTGCCAATTGCGCAAAATGCTCCACCGGCCAGCGCTTGGTCTCCCACTTTGCACCGAGCCCAAAGCCGATAGTAAAGCTGGATGGCTCAATCAAACGTCGTTGGCTTTCCGTTTGAGATGAGTGTAACTGCGGAAAGAAAGAAACACCATCAGCCCCGACCGTTTGCAAATACCGCTCCATCGTATGCGCCACCGGCTTTCGGGATTTGGTCAAAACCTTCAAAAATCGTTCCCACCGCGCCTTTGGATAGGCGAGCTTTAGCACGTTTGGGAATTGCCCGGCCAGTTTTCGCGAGCGGAGGTTTTTGTGTAAATCGATTATCAAATCCGGATTAAATCCGCGCACTTCGTTCGCAAAGCTTTCAAAGCTTTTATCCAATGAAAAAATTGCTTCGATGGCGGAATGTCCCTTAAAAAGGCCGGCATACTCCCGTTTCGTGGCAAAGCCGATTTTCGCCCGTGGATGTTTCTGCTTCAGCGCCCGAAAAACCGGCTCGGCCAGAACCACGTCCCCCAGCGAGGAAAATCGAATGACCAAAATTCTTTCAGGCATCGGCGCCAAAATAAAAAATCCCCCCGAAACCGGGGGGATTTTTTGCAAAGGGTTGCTTAAAACCGGTAATTCAAGCCGAAAAGCAGCCCGAAATCCGCCAGTTCGCTCGAATCGAGCTGCAGTTCCCCCACGGCCGAAAGCTGTTGAGCGAACTCAAACTCGGCACCCGCGTTGATGCCGAACTCCCCGTCCGTATCGCTCTGGTCGCCGAACGGAGGTCCAAAATCCACGCTTACCCGCTCAAAACGAATCTGCGCCCGGCCGTAAGGGGTTATTCCCCGTCCGTTGGCGGAAACAAAACGATGGGACACCATTCCGTTGAACTGGATGGAAAAAATGGAAATCACGTCGCCAAAGTAGAATTCAAGCCCGCCTCCGAGCGACAAATCGACCGCGTCGCCCGGCTGCTGGGGACTGCGGGGTCTTTGGTGGAGCAGTTGGTAGCGCACATCCCCGGCCGCTGCGATTCCCGATTCCCCGCCGTTCAAATCGACAAACCCGAGTTTCGCGCCCCCGTCAATCGCGTTGGAAAACCCGTACCGCCACTGCCCGAAAAAGGATAAAACGTCGTCGCTGTAAATACCCACGTACCCGCCCAACTGGCTGTGCCCCTGCTCCTGCACCCGCGCGTCCGTCAACTGCCCCAAAAGCTGCGCCCGGGCGGTTGTGGCAAACAGGAGAACCAAAACGATTGCGGATAACTTTCTCATTCGACCTCCTCTATGAATTTGTCTCCACCGTCTTCCAAACCGGCGGCAAAATAACCCCGCCCGATACCGCTGTCAAACTTTTTTTCAGAATGAATAGGAGTGTAGCGGAGGTCTTTAGACCTCCATTCCTTCACGTCAAAGCCGAATTCTCAAAAGGAGCAAAAGCCCCAAAACCGTCACCCCCCCGGCCGCCATAAACGTATCCGTCACGCCAAAATTCTGCCACCCCCAACCGATTAAACTCCCGGCCAGAAGAAAAGCCGCCGAGCGGACGGCGTGATACCAGCCGAAAGCGGAAGCCCTCTGGTCGGCGGGGACAATGCGCACGACGGCCGCCCGCATCGGCCCGTCCGTGGCGGCGTCGAAAATTCCGAAAAGCAAAAACATGAACGGCAGAAATTCCCTGGACAATGCGCCGAACCCCGCCAGCGTAGCCAGATAAGCGAGCCACCCGCCGACCAGAACCTTTTTGGGGATGCGGTCAAAGGCATGCCCGAACGGTGCGGCGAAAAACGAGCCGGAAAGGTTGAACAAAACCCAAAAAAGAGGCAAGTTTGCCGTCGCCGCCCCCAGCTCCTGCGCCCGTAGAATGACCAGAAGCTCCGGCAGCGTTCCCAGATACAAAAGGAAAACGGCGGCCAAAAACAAAAGAAACTTTCCCGAAGGGAGCGTGCTGAAAAATTTTACGCGCACAGGAGAAACGGTGCCAGGTATTTCCTTGACCCCTGCTCCCAAAGCCCAGAGCGAAAAAACGCTCGGCACCGCCGCAATCAAAAACAGCCAGCGGTAATCCATCGCGGTCAAGGAAAGCAGGGCAAACCCTATCAAGGGGCCCAGAACCGCCCCGGCCGAATCCATTGCCCGGTTGAAGCCGAACGCCAGCCCGATGGTCTCCTTAGTGGTGGAATCGGACAAAAGAGCATCCCTTGGCGGCGTGCGGAACCCCTTCCCCGCCCGGTCGCATACCCGGATCAAAAAACCGACCAAGGGACTTCCGGCAAAAAAGAAAAGCGGCTTGGTAACGCTGGAAAAAAAGTACCCGGCAAACGCCAAACTTTTCCGTTTGCCGGTCGCCTGCGACAGATATCCGGAAAAAAGCTGCAGCAAGCTGGCGGAGGATTTGGCCACCCCTTCCACCAATCCCAAAAAAGCGGTTGACCCTCCCAATCCCGACGTGAACAGAACCGGCAGAAAGGGAACCACCATGTCCGAGGAAAGATCGTTCAGAAAACTGACCACCCCAAGAACGACGACGTTTTTGGAAAGTTTTTCTTTTATGTTTTTAAGCAAAATTCCCTCAAACGATTCTTGCTTTGTTTTTTTGTCCCCCTTTACAAGGGGGACGAGGCCCTTAGGGCCGGAGGGGGTAAAAAAGCATCACCCCTCCAGCCAGTGATGCAAAAGCCGCTCCGTGAAGTAAAACAGAAGAACCCCGACGGAAACCAGAATCGGAATTTTGGCCCCCGGCTCCCGGTTCACCTCCGGCACCAGATCGGAAGCCGCGACGTAGAGCGCCACCCCGCCTGAAAAAGCTAAGAGCGGGATTCGGAATTCATAAAGAAAACCCGAAACGAACATCCCGAGCAGGGTGGCCAGTCCCAAAATCCCCGCCCACCCCAAGGCCCGCTTTTCGGAATGCCCCGCAGCCAAATTCAAGGAAGCGACGGTGAACCCCTCCGGCAGCTTGTGGAGCGAAATGGCCACGAACATCAAACTCCCCAAAACCAGCGAAGTCTGCGTGGCCGCGGCAATGGAAACGCCGTCAAAAAAAGAATGCAACGCCAGCCCGGCGGAGGCCGGCGCCCCCGCCAGCCAGATTTTTTCCGGATGCACCTCCTCGCCGAAATGGAAATGCGAAACCCAGGCCCGTTCGACCAGATGGATTACGAGATACCCCCCCAAAAACCACCAGACGAAATTCCCCTTGAGGATGCGGTAGGTGCTGGGAACCACTTCGGCGAACACCAGGGCGAGCAGAAACCCCGCGCCGACGGCCATGAAGTATTTCACCGATCCCCGGTACCGTTTCCCCGCCGCGGTGACCAAAAATCCTCCGAGCAGGGTGGCCAAAGCGGCGGCCAGGCAGAAAAAAATTTCGGCGGGATTCAGAAACACGCCGCCAAGATAAACGGCTTGACAATCCCGTCAAGTCGGCGCAAATTGACGCACTCAAGAAGGATTGCACACTATGGAGGAGAAAAACGATGCGTAAATGGGTGATTTTCGGATTGATTCTTGCCGCACTTTCCGGCTGCGCCAAAAAAGAGGACGTCATCAAAATCGGCGAATTCGGCGGGCTCACCGGTAGCACGGCCACCTTCGGCATTTCCACCAAAAACGGCATCGACATGGCCACGGAAGAACTGAACGCCGCGGGCGGTTTGCTGGGGAAAAAAGTGCAGGTGATTGTGGAAGACGACCGCTCCCTGGCGGAAGAAGCCGCCAGCGCGGTGAAGAAACTGGTGACGCAGGACAAGGTCGTGGCGGTGCTGGGGGAAGTGGCTTCCAGCCGCTCTTTGGCCGGCGCCCCGATCTGCCAGGAAAACAAAATCCCGATGGTCACCCCCTCCTCCACCAATCCCAAGGTGACCGAAATCGGCGATTACATCTTCCGGGTCTGCTTCATCGACCCGTTCCAGGGGGAGGCGATGGCCAAGTTCGCCTTCGATAACCTGAAGGTGAAGAAAGCCGCCATTTTCAAGGACAGCAAAAACGACTACTCCGTGGGGCTGGCCCAGTATTTCGCCGAAACGTTTCAAAAACTGGGGGGGCAAATCGTGGCGGAGGAATCCTACTTCGAAGGGGATCAGGATTTCAAGGCCCAGCTGACCTCGATTAAGGGAAAAAAGCCCGAGGCGATTTTCATTCCCGGATACTATACCGAAGTGGGGCTGATCGCCCGCCAGGCCCGCGAACTGGGGCTGAATATTCCGCTTCTGGGCGGGGACGGCTGGGACTCCCCCAAGCTGACCGAAATCGCCACCATTAAAAAGCCGGGGGATGCGCTTAAGGATTGCTACTTTTCCAACCACTACGCCGCCGACGACCCCAACCCGGTGATTCAGGATTTTATCAAGAAATATCAGGCTAAATACAACGAAGTGCCGGACGCCATGGCCGTTTTGGGATACGACGCGGCGAATATTCTCTACGACGCCATCAAGCGGGCCGGTTCCACCGAAGGGGCCAAAATCCGGGATGCTTTGGCGCAGACCAAGGATTTCCCCGGCGTCGCCGGTTCCACCACGATCGATTCCGCCCGCAACGCTCGCAAGCCGCTCGTGGTTTTGAAAATCGCCGAAGGCGGGAAATACGAGTACACGGCTACCGTGAACCCGTAGCTTTTTTTGGATGCAGGAGTTTCTCCAGCAGCTCGTCAACGGCGTCTCCTGGGGCTCGATTTACGCCCTGATTGCCCTCGGCTACACGATGGTGTACGGGGTTTTGCAGTTGATCAATTTCGCCCACGGCGACGTTTTTATGCTCGGGGCTTTTTTTGGCTACTACTTCTCCCGCTGGACCAAAATCGCCCAGGAGCCGACTCTCTTGGGCTTCTTTGCCACCCTTTTTTTTGCCATGGCCGCCTGCGCCTTGGTGGGGATTATCATTGAGCGGGCCGCCTACAAGCCCCTGCGCGCCCGCCCCCGCCTGACGGTTTTGATTACCGCCATCGGCGTCTCCCTTTTGCTGGAAAACGGCGGGCAGCTGGTTTTCGGCGCCGACCCCAAGTTTTTCCCCTCCCTGATTCCGGAAAGCCGGCTGTACGAATCCGCCAGCTTGGTCGTCTCCAACCTGCCGGTGATTATTCTGACGGTCTCCATCGCCCTGATGCTCCTTTTGCGGTTTATCGTGATGAAAACAACCATTGGCAAGGCGATGCGCGCGGTGGCGTTCAACCGGGAGGCCGCCAGCTTGATGGGGATAAACACCAATAACGTCATCAGCTTCACCTTTCTTTTGGGTTCCGCTCTGGCCGGGGCGGGGGGGATTTTGGTCGCTTTGACCTATCCTAAAATAGATCCCTTGATGGGGCTTTTGCCCGGGCTGAAGGCCTTCGTGGCCGCCGTTCTGGGCGGCATCGGCAACATCCCCGGCGCCGTTCTGGGGGCCATGATTCTGGGGGTCTCGGAAACAATGGTCGCCGGCTACATTTCATCCACCCTGCGGGATGCCATCGCCTTCGCCCTGCTCGTGGTAATTCTTCTCGTCAAGCCGACCGGCCTCTTGGGAAGCCGGGTGGGGGAAAAAGTTTGAAGCGGCTTCTAACATTCATCGGCCTGTTCGTATTGATCCTTCTGGCCAACCGCTTCCTGCCGGAAGTGATCGACAGCTACTACATCCACCTCCTCACCCTCTCCTGCATCAACATCATTTTGGCCGTGAGTTTGAATCTGATCAACGGCACCACCGGCCAGTTTTCGCTGGGGCACGCCGGCTTTATGGCGGTCGGCGGTTACACGTCGGCAACCTTAACCTATTATCTGGGGCCGAAGCTTGTTTTGGCACTCGATTTTCTTCCCGCCGTTTTGGCCAAGAATTTTGTTTTTCTGCTCGCCCTTTTGGGGGGCGGGCTTTCCGCCGCCCTGCTCGGACTTCTGGTCGGCATTCCCTCCCTCCGCCTGCGGGGGGATTATCTCGCCATTGTAACGCTTGGGATGGGGGAAATTGTGCGGGTTTTGATTTTGAACGTGGAGGCAATCGGGGGGGCGCGCGGCTTTTCCGGCATTCCGGCCTACACGAATCTCTTCTGGCTAATCTCCCTGACCGCTTTGACCATCGCCGCCGTCACCAGTTTGACCAACTCCTCCCACGGCCGGGCCTTCCTTTCCGTGCGGGAGGATGAAATCGCCGCCGAGGCGATGGGAATCAACACCACCTATTACAAGGTAACCGCCTTCGTCATCGGCGCTTTTTTCGCCGGCGTCGCGGGCTGCCTATTCGGACATTACCTCCAGCTTTTGCACCCCAACTCCTTCACGTTCATAAAATCGTTCGAAATCATAATTATGATCATCGTCGGCGGGCTGGGCTCCATATTCGGCTCGGTGATTGCCGCCGTAATTTTGACGCTCCTGCCGGAGGCCTTGCGCTATCTGGGACCGGTGAAGGACTGGCGGATGGTCATTTATTCGCTGGCCTTGATTGTTTTGATGCTCACCCGCCCGCAGGGGCTATTTGGTACTTGGCAGCCCGATTTCCGCCGCTGGTGGCCGTTCAAAAAACTAAAGCCCGTTTCGTAAATTTCCGATGCCGCCGACTTCCAGCGAACCGCTGCTTGAACTGGCCCGCGCCTCCATCAACTTTGGCGGGCTGAAGGCGGTCGACAGTTTTAATTTGAAACTCCTCCCCGGCGAGCTGGTGGGGCTTATCGGCCCCAACGGCGCGGGAAAAACCACGGTCTTCAATCTAATTACCGGCGTGTACCGCCCGACCGAGGGGGAAATCCGCTTTTGCGGCAAAGTTCTGGACGGGAAAAAGCCGTATCAAATCACCGCCTGCGGGCTGGCCCGCACGTTCCAGAACATCCGGCTTTTCGGCAATCTCTCCGTGGAGGACAATGTCAAAATCGCCTGCCACCTGCATTACCAAACCTCCCTTTTCGGTTCGGTATGGAAGGGGAAAAAATACCGGGAGGAGGAAGCCCGCCAGCACGAAAAAATCGAGGCGCTGCTCGAGCTATTCGGCTTGAAACCGTTGTGCAAGGAAAAGGCCGCCGGTCTTCCCTACGGCCAGCAGCGGAAGCTGGAGATTGCAAGGGCTTTGGCGACCGACCCAAAACTTTTGCTTTTGGACGAGCCGGCGGCGGGGGCGAACCCGCAGGAGAGCCGCGAGCTGATGGATTTGATCCGCTGGATTCGGGATAAATTCAAGCTGACCATTCTGCTCATCGAGCATGACATGCAGGTGGTGATGGGGATATGCGAGCGGATTCTGGTTCTGGACTACGGGGTGACGATTGCCGAGGGGAAGCCGGAAGAAATCCGCAAAAACCCCAAGGTCATCGAGGCATATCTGGGAGAGGAAGCCGTATGAGCGAAAACGGCTTTCTGCTCGAGGTCAAAAACCTTTCCGTATTCTACGGCGGCATCCAGGCCTTGAAGGGAATTTCCTTCGGCATCAAAAAGGGGGAAATCGTCACCTTAATCGGGGCCAACGGCGCGGGGAAATCCACCACCCTGCGGGCCATTTCCGGGCTTTTGAAAGCGAAGGAGGGGGAAATTCTCTTTGAGGGAACGTCGCTCAAAAACACCCTGCCGCACGAGGTGGTGAAAAAGGGGATTTCGCACGCGCCGGAGGGGCGGAAAATTTTTGCCAATCTCACCGTGCGGGAAAATCTGGAGCTGGGGGCTTATTTGCGGAAAGACAAAGCCGCCATCGCCGCCGATATGGAGCGGGTGTTTGAGCTTTTTCCCCGATTAAAAGAACGGATCAAGCAGAACGCCGGCACCCTTTCCGGCGGGGAGCAGCAGATGCTGGCGATTGGCCGGGCCTTGATGTCCTCGCCGCGACTTTTGCTTTTGGATGAACCTTCGCTCGGCCTTGCTCCCCTATTGGTGAAGGCCATCTTCGAGGTTATCAAGGAAATCAACGCCAAGGGGGTTTCGATAATTTTGGTGGAGCAGAACGCCTATCAGGCGTTGAAGATTGCCACGCGGGGGTACGTTCTGGAAACCGGCAAGATTACGATGACCGTCACCGCGGAGGATTTGACCACCAACGAGCAGTTGAAAAAAGCGTATCTGGGGGGTTAGTTTTTCCGCAAAAACCCCTCTGTTTTGATTGTGATTTTGCAGTGTTTGCGGGCGGCGGCGCCGGCAGGAAGGGCAACCCGCAGAAAGCGGAGATTTCTCCCCTCCACGCAGCAGCTGCGGCAGACCTTCAGGAGTCTTTCCCCGTCCCTGTCCGATTCAATAACGGAATACAGCCCGGCATAAATGCGGCGGCGGCTGGTTTTGATATTGAGCCATTGAATGACTTCTTTGGGATCCCGCCCGCATTTTTGGCAGTGTCTTGGATTGGGGCGGGGTTGGCTTTGGTTTTGAATTTTTGGGCGCACGGGTAGAAGGACCTCCTTTGGGTTTGAAAAATCGGGGAGATTTTGCAAGTGGAAATGCAACCTCTCCCTGACCCTCTCCTACAAGGAGAGGGGACAAGAGGTTATTTTAAGGAGAGGGAGGGGCAGAGCGGGAGCTCTGCCCTCTCGCCTCTCCTTTTTTTGTTTCTTTTTTTTTACGTGCGACGGGTTTTAAAACAGCCGTGAAAGTGGGAGACGGAACCTGCCTCTGAAGCGGGGCCTCATAACCCCGTATGGCGGTCCTCTCCTTCCGGCCTGCCTGTTTATCTGTTCCGCCCTGCGCGCGGCAGGCCCCGCGAAGGCGCTGCGGGTCTAGGGCCGCCTGCCCCTTTCAAGAACAGGCGGGAGTACCGGCGGTTGAAAAAAATCGGCCGTTCTTTCCCCAAGACAATGGGGGAAATCAACCCCGAAAGGGAGGGGAATCCGTGTTCCTTGTCTTACCGGCTCCCACTTCCCTTTTGGGGTTCGGCGGCGGCACGCCCGTGGCGCCAACACCGACCCGTTGCACGACAGAGACTGGAGATTGGAGATTCGTCCTCTCCGCTCCACCCCTGTTAAAGAGGGATGGCGGCTTGGGGGTTGGCCCCAACCGCGTCCCTCTACTATAGGCCCACCCTGCGAAATTCACTCCGATTTGGTTGCGATTTTGGAGGGGGAAGAGGGCACAATATATTGTGCCCTTTTGTTTCTAACATGGTGCAATAGTTGACGCAAAAACCATATTCAGCAAAATCACCACATCCGCCGGCGTTACTTTCCCATCGCAATTAAGGTCACAGGCCGTGAAAGTTGCAGGGGGATATTCAGCAGAAAAAGTGCAACCAAGTACTAAAACAATATCCGCAGCAGTCAAGACACCATCCAAATTTAAATCTCCCTTTGTAAACTGAATGGGGGAGTATTTGATCGTCGCAATATCTGAAAAAACGAGACCATCGCTTCGCCCCGTTACAAGAACATTGCCTTGACCGTCAACGGCTATATCGGTTGCCCAATTGCGACCGCCCACCGGTCCTTCGTAAAATTTTTCCCATATAAAATTTCCCCGAGTATCATATTTGATGGTACCGTAATATTCTTTCCCCGGTGGTAAATAGGTCCGGCCAGTAATGTAAACACTTCCCGCCGAATCTACTGCAAGAGCAAATGCATTATCGTTATAATTGTCATACCCGTTTTCATTGGTATAAATATTTGCCCAAAGCTGATTTCCCGATGCGTCATATTTAACGGCCAAATAACCTAAAGTTTTGTCACCATACATATCAAAGGTAAAAGCTGAACCAGCTGCATAAACATTTCCTGCCGCATCAACTGAAATTGCGTTTCCGCCAGAGCTTCCTCCGGGTGCAATATAGCGTTGTGCCCAAATTTTATTTCCGTTGGAATCATACTTAATAGTCGTGCAATCCGAACTACTACTATCTCGCCGACTATGACCGGTCACATATACATTTTCGAATCCATCGACCGCAATGTCTACTGCTGCATCTATGCCATTCGCGGGACCGTCTTCACGAGAAGACCACAGTACATTCCCAGAGGAATCATACTTAACAGTGTAATAGTCAGCAAACGTGTTTGAATCTGCTACACTATAACCGGTGACATAAATATTTGAACGCTGGTCAATAGCCATTGCAACAACAACGTCCAAGTCATTCGCTTGACCGTTATACCGAGCTATCCACTGTTCGTTACCATCGGAGCTGTATTTGATTAGAGTGTAATCATAGTTCGTTCCGACTCCCATGCTTGAACCTGCTACGTAAATATTTTCACCACTATCTACTGCTACCGCAATACCGCCATCACTACTATCCCTAGGACCATTATAGCGAACCGCCCAAAGTTGATTGCCGATGGAATCATACTTTACAGTTCCAAAATCTGTGCTTGTGCCACCGTCAAAAATATAACCCGTGACAATTACATTCCCTGATTTATCTACGGCAACAGATGTGGCCTCCCCTGACATGCTCGGTGTATCGCAACATCTCTGTGCCCAAAGTAAATCTCCTTTGGAAGAATATTTTATGGTAGCGTATACAGTTCTCCATGAACCTGAACCCCCAATTTCTCGAACACTCCATCCAGTAACGTACGAATTACCGGCAGCATCCACCTCTATGTCTTCTGCCACATCGCCACTGTAAGGTGGCCCATCAAACCGCCGTACCCAGGCCGTATCCACCGGTTGCGAAAAAACAAAGGGTGAATACAGGCAAAACAGGGTGCAAAAGGAGAAGGCGATTTTGGCCGGAAATTTTGAAAGGCGGGTCATTGGCTGTTTTTCCCGCTGGTTGTGGATAATATAGTTGAATCGACACGAAAATAAGCAAGAAAAATCACTTCCTCCGGTCTGGAGTCTCTTCTCCCTTGCCAGGGGTGACAAAGAGACGGGCGGGGTGACCCCACCCCTACAAAGGCAAAATTACCAGCCCCCGGTTGCGCCGCCGCCGCCGGAGGAGCCGCCGCCGAAGCCGCCGAAGCCGCCGCCAAAACCGCCCCCTCCCCCGCTGCCCCCACTTGACCAGCCGCCGGAAGAGCGTTTCCCTGTAATAAGCCACCAGGGGATGCCGTGCCAGCCCTTTTGCCAGTGGCTGCCGCTCATATAGCCGGGCTGGTTGGCCTTGCGGATGGCGGAAAAGACGAAAACGAGGATGATGCCGCCTACAAAAAACAGGAGGAGAATCACAAACCAAGCGGGCGGGCCGGTTTTTGGCTTTTCGATTTCGCCGGTGGCGTAATATTTTTCCAAAATTCTTGCCGCCTCGGCGGCGCCGGCGGCGATGCCGCCGTAGAAATCCCCCTCGCGGAAGCGGGGGGTCATCTCCGTGCGGATGATTTCGCCGCAACGGCCGTCGGGAAGCACCGGCTCCAGCCCGTAGCCCACTTCGAAGCGGATTTTGCGCTCTTCCTTGGCGACCAGAATCAAGAGGCCGTTGTCCAGCCCCTTTTTGCCGGGTTTCCATTTTTCAAACAATCCGACGGCGAAATCTTCGATGGGGACGCCCTCCAGTGATTCGAAGGTGGCCACCACGATGGCGGCGCCGGTGCGGTCGAAAAAGGTTCGGAGGGATTGTTCCAGCTCTTCTTTTTGGGAGGAACTCATCAGGGAGGCGAAGTCGTTGACCGCACCGGTGGGGGCGGGGTATTCTTGGGAGAAAGTGGAAGTGAAAATCAGGAATGAGAATAAGAGGAACCGGGATGTTCGCACGGTTTGGAATATAGCGGAAGTTGGGAAGAAAAAAATGGAGGCCTTAAAACCTCCGCTACGCGATAAAGATGGCCGTTGAAAAACTACCGGTTGATGGAGGAAAGGACGATGCGGACGATATCCAGGAGCCGTTCGCAGGAGAAGGGCTTTTTGATGTACATATCGCCGCCGGACTGGAAGCTTTTGCCGCCGTCCTCCTTGGGGTCTTTGCCGGATAGGAAAACCACCGGGATGCCGGTGGTGACTTTGGACTTTTTGAGCTCCTTGCAGACGTCGTAGCCGTCCATGTGGGGCATGGAGATGTCCAACAGGATCAAATCGGGCTTGAAGTTGCGGGCCCGCTCCACCCCCATGACGGCGGAGTTTTCGGCCATCACCTGGTAGCCGGCGTTTTCCAGAAAAACCTGGATGATTTCGGTTATTTCCGGTTCGTCGTCGACGACCAGGATTTTGGCGGTGCTGACTTTTATCTTTCCGGTTCCCGTTGTCATACGCTCCCGGGGCGCTGCCCCCCTGTTGTTAGTTTTCGGCGGAACGGGAAGTTTCTTTAATCGGGGGAAAACCACCCCCCGCCCACCCCGGCGGGACGGGAGAAGCGATTAGTGATTGGCGGAAAATTGGCGTATAATTAGGTTAAGATATGGCCATTGAAACAAACGGGATACTGGGGCAAACGCCGGAGGAACTGGCGGAGCGGGTGGCCGCCTTCGGCGGGAAGCCGTTTCACGGGCACCAGATTTTCCGCTGGGTGAACCAGCGGGGGGTGTTTGATATTGAACAGATGAGCGACCTCCCCAAAAGCTTGCGGGAAACCCTGAAGAAGGCGGTTCCCATCGGGCTTCCCAAGGTTGTAAAATCCACCACGGCTGCTTCCGACGGCTCCACAAAATTGCTTTTGCAATATGCCGACGGGCAGGAGGCCGAGGGGGTGATTATCCGGGACCGGGGGAAAATCACCCTCTGTTTATCGACCCAAATCGGCTGTCCGCTCGGCTGCACCTTCTGCATGACCGGGGCGATGGGGTTCAAACGAAATCTTTCGGCGGGGGAAATCGTGGGGCAGTTTCTTTTTGCCCAAAAATATCTGAAGCCCGGCGAGGGGGTGCGGAATATTGTGTTGATGGGGATGGGGGAGCCGCTTTTGAATTACGAGCAAACGCTCAAGGCGATGCGGATTATCACCTCGGAACAAGGGCCCGGCCTTTCGGCCCGGAGGATAACCCTTTCCACGGCCGGCGTGGTGCCGAAAATCCGGGAGCTGGCCGGCGAGAGCATCAAGTTAAAACTGGCCGTCAGCCTGCATGCGGCCACGAACGAGAAGCGGAATCTGCTCGTGCCGCTGAACAAAAAGTATCCGCTTGAGCAGCTTTTGCCGGCGGCGGAGGAGTTTGCCCGCAAGCGGAATAGAAGGATCACGTTTGAGTACATCCTTATCGAGGGGCTGAACGACACGCCGGAGGATGCCATGCTTTTGGCCAAAAAAGTGGCCCAGATTCCCTGCAAGATAAACCTGATCCCGTACAACCCGACCCCCTTTGCGCCGTACAAACGCCCTTCGATGGAGCGGATCAACCGCTTCCGTGAGATTCTTTTTCCCCGGACGCCGGCGGTCACGGTGCGCTTCAGCAAAGGGGGGGAAGTGGAGGCCGCCTGCGGGCAGCTGGCGGCCTCCTATCCGTTGAATCACCTGCCCAAAAACTTTTTGACCCCGGCCCTCGCAACCTAAGGAGAGGATTATGAAGAAAGCGCTCGTTGCCCTTCTGCTTTTATCCGCAACCCTCTTTTTCTCCCGTCAGATCATTCCGCAGGATTTGGGGTTCAAGAACTTGAAGGTTTTGAAACCGGCGGACAAGGCCGAGCTGATGCGGATTATGGCGGCCTACAACAAGGAACTGGGGGTGAAGTGCGAGTACTGCCACGACCCGAACGACTGGGCCAAGGAGCATAACGACAAGTTCACGACCGCGCGGCGGATGCAGACGATGGTCAACACGGTGAACAGCCAGTTTTTCAGCTACAAGGAGGCGCCGCAGATAAGCTGCGTTTTCTGCCACGACGGCAAGCCGCGGCCGAGGGCCCTGCGGCAGGAAAAGTGACACGGGAAAAGACCAAAAAAACAAAGGCCCCGGAGAACCGGGGCCTTTTTGTTTTTCTGCAACCGTTACTTACGCCGTGACTTTGGCCTTGACCCGTGCGGGCTGGCCGTCGCCGAAATATTCCGGCAGGTGCTGCTTGGCCTGTTCCTGCATCTCCTCATCGGAGATGGAGGTGGTGCGCTTGCCGGCGTACTGCTTGTCCACCCATTCCAGAATCTTGGTCATTCCGGGGTGACGCTTGTCGATCTGCTTGTCGCCGGAGAGCCCGAGCTGCTGGTTCACCCAGAAGGCGATGCCGGCGATGCCGGACTTGTCCGTGATGCCGACGGCGATCGGGCGCTTCAAAACCTTGTTCGTGTCGAAGACGTTGTAGATCTCCTCCGATTTCAAAACGCCGTCGGCGTGGATGCCGGCGGAGGTCTTGTTGAACTGCTTGCCGACCAAAGGATACATCGGCGGAATGGCGTATCCGATCTCCTCCTCGAAATAGCGGGCGATGTCGGTGATGGCGGTGGTGTCCACGCCATTGTAATCCCCTTTTAAAAGGATGTACTCCATCACCAGCCCCTCCACCGGGGTGTTGCCGGTCCGCTCGCCGAACCCCAGAAGCGTTCCGTTGGCCGCCGAGCAGCCGTAGAGCCAGGCGGTGGTGGCGTTGATCAACACCTTGTGGAAGTCGTTGTGGCCGTGCCATTCCAGCCGCTCGGCGGGGACGCCGCCGTAATGGCGCATCGTATACACCAGTTCCGGCACGGAAATCGGCAGGGCCGCCCCCGGATAGGGGGTGCCGTATCCCATCGTGTCGCAGAGGCGGACTTTGATGGGAATCCTGGACTCCTCGGAGAGCTTCATCAGGGCCTGCACGAAGGGGACCACGAAGCCGAAGACATCGGCGCGGGTCAAATCCTCGAGGTGGCAGCGCGGGACGATCCCCTGCTCCAGGGCGGCCTTTACCACCCCCAGGTAGTCATCCATCGCCTGCCGGCGGTTTTTCTTCAGCTTCAAAAAGATGTGGTAGTCCGAGCAGGAGGTGAGGATGCCGGTTTCCTTCAGCCCCATATCCTTGACCAGCTGGAAGTCGGACTTGACCGCGCGGATCCAGCCGGTGATTTCCGGATAGCGGTAGCCCTTGGCACGGCATTTTTCGACCGCCTCGCGGTCTTTTTCCGAGTAGAGGAAAAATTCGCACTGGCGCACCACGCCGTTGGGGCCGGAGAGGCGGTGCAAGAGGTCGTACAAGTCGACGATCTGCTTCACCGTGTACGGGGGGCGGGCCTGCTGGCCGTCCCGGAAGGTCGTGTCGGTCACCCAGAAATCCTCCGGGGTTTCCATCGGGTAGAGCCGCCCGTGGAAATACACCCTGGGCGGATCGGTGTACGGGAACTGCTCTCGGAGCAGGTTCGGCTCGGCGGTGTCCACGAGCTCGAATTTGTATCCCGCGCGGGAGAGCAAATGTTTTTGTTTGTCCACTTTCAACATAGATCCTCGCTCGTTGTATTTTTTATGGCCAGCCAAAACGTCAATTCAAATCCTCTATTCAGTATATCGACCGCCAAACCAAATGTCAATCAAAACAACCCCTTTCCGCCGGTTAAAACACTTGATTTCCGTCAAGCGTTCCAGCCCGAAAAGACCGTATTTTTTATTGTTTTTTTGCCTTCTTGCGGGCCTGCGCCAGCGCCTCGCGGCTTTGGCGGGAAAGGGAGGAAAAGAGACCCCCGCCGGCCATGGAAGGGATAAGCACTTGGGAGAGACAACCTTCGGCGCGGGATTCCGGCCCGCGCAAATCCGCTTCCACCGCAAACCCCAGCTTCCGCACCTTATCTGCCAGCTTCCGGTCGCGCGTGATCAATCGAGCGGATTTGCCGGCCCGGCGGGAAAAATATTTGACAATCCAGTCGTCGGCGGACTCACCGGGTTTACTGAAGGCCACCGCGACCGGGTGTTTCCCGCTTGAGTTTTTGGCGTTCCGGGCGTTGTTGTCCGGCTTTGCGGCGCCATCAAACACGATCAAAAACCGCTCCCCCGTCACGGCGGACAACTGCTCCAGACGGTGAATCAGCCCCTCCCGCTCCCTTTCAAGCGAAAGGCCGGACAGAACTCCGGCCTCCCCGCCAATCAAGTTATAGCCGTCCACAACAACCATTTTTATTCGGCCGGCGGCTTGGGCGGTTTGGCGGTTTCCGATTTCGGCTTGTTCGCCTCTTTTTTTTCCTTGGAATTTTCGCTTTTCGGCTTCTCTTCGGCCGCTTTTTTCTTGTAGTTCTCGCTGCGGTAGTCGGTGATGTAAAAACCCTTCCCCTTGAAGAGCAGCCCGGCGCCGCCGGAGATTTTCCGCTTCACCGGCCCCTTGCAGCGGGGGCATTCGGCAAGCGGTGATTCGGAAATCCCCTGAAACGCCTCGAAGGCGTACCGGCAGGTGTTGCATTCGTATTCGTAGGTCGGCATAGTTCTTTTTCTTACCCCTTAAAGCGCCGAAAGTCCGGAGATGATTCGGCGCACCCCTTCCTCCAGCCGCCCCTGCTGAATGGCGTAGGCCAGCCGGACATAGCCGGGGGAGCCGAACGCTTCGCCGGGGACCAGGGCAACGTTGTGTTTTTCCAGCAAATACCGGCAAAGCTCGATGGAATCGGCGATTTTTCCTCCCAGATAGGCCGAAACATCCATCCAGAGATAAAAGGCCCCCTCCGGCACCGGGAATGAAAGCTTGGGGGCCCTGCGCAACGCCTCCACCAGGTAATCCCGCCGGGCTTTGAATTCCTTGGCCATCTCCGCCTGCACTTTTTGATCCCCTTTCAAAGCCCCCACGCCGGCTTTTTGGGAGATGGAGGAGGCGTTGGTGGTGATGTGACTCTGGATGGCGGAGGCCTTTTGAATCACGTCCTTCGGCCCGGCGGCGTATCCCAACCGCCAGCCGGTCATGGCGTACGCCTTGGAAAATCCGTTCACCACGACCGTTTGCTCCTTCATTTTCGGCGAGCGGGCGATGGAAGAGCCGGCGTTGGAGGTGTAGGCAATCTTCTCGTAGATTTCATCCGAGATGGCCCAGATTTTTTTCTCGGTCAAAAAGGAAGCAAAGGAATCAAGCTCCCGCTGGGAATAGACCACCCCGGTCGGGTTGCAGGGGGAGTTCAAAATCAGAACCTTGGCCTTCGGCGTCCAGGCCGCCTCGAGTGCTTCGCGCGTCAAACGGAAACCGTTCTCCTTCGGCGTGGGGACAAAGCGCGCCACCGCCCCGATGAGACAGGCCATATCGGGATAGCTGACCCAGTAGGGCTGGGGGATTAAAATCTCATCTCCGGGGGAAACCAAAGCCCAGAGCAAATTGAAAAAGGCCTGCTTGGCGCCATTGGAGACCAGAATTTCATCCGGAGCATACTCCAGTCCGTTGTCGTTTTTCAACTTCAAGGCAATCGCCTTGCGCAGTTCCAGGGTGCCGTTATTCGGGGTGTATTTGGTGAAGCCGTCCCGTATGGCGGCAATCCCCGCTTCGCAGGCATCGGGAGGGGTGGGGAAGTCCGGCTCGCCGGCAGAAAGGGAAATCACGTCGATCCCCTGGCTGGCCAGCTCGGCGGCGCGGGTTCCTATGGCTATGGTCGGCGATAATTTGACTTCAGTCGGGCTCATTTTCCTTCTCTTCAAGCATGGGCTGGTTGTTCGGTTTTGACAAATACGCCTCTATGAATTTGTCGATTTCCCCGTCCATCACACCCTCCACATCGGATGTTTCGAATCCCGTGCGGTGGTCTTTCACCAGCGTGTAGGGCTGGAAGACGTAGGAGCGGATCTGGCTGCCCCATTCGATTTTCTTTTTCGTTTTTTCCATTTCGGAAAGCTTGGCCTCTTCCTTTTCGCGGTGGTACTGATAGAGACGGGCCCGCAAAACCTTCATCGCGGACTCCCGGTTTTTATGCTGGGAGCGCTCCGTCTGGCATTGGACGATGATCCCGGTCGGGAGGTGGGTGATGCGGACGGCGGAGGAGGTCTTGTTGACGTGCTGGCCGCCGGCGCCGGAGGCCCGGAAGGTGTCCAGCTTGATATCCTCGTCCTTGATTTCCACTTCCAGCTTATCCTCGATTTCCGGCAGGACGAACACGGAGGCAAAGGAGGTGTGCCGCCTTTTGTTTGCGTCGAAAGGAGAAATCCTTACAAGTCGATGGACGCCCGATTCCGACTTGAGAAAGCCGTAGGCGTACTCACCGGTCACTTCGAGCGTAACGTCTTTTATCCCGGCTTCATCCCCGGCCTGAAAGTCGAGCATTTCGACTTTGAAGCCGCGGCGCTCCAGAAAGCGGGTGTACATCCGCAAAAGCATCTGGGCCCAGTCCTGCGACTCCGTGCCGCCGGCGCCCGGATGGATGGTCAAAATGGCGTTTTTGGCGTCATCCTCACCGGAAAGCAAAGTCAAGAGTTCGAACGCGGAGAGCTCGCGCGAGAGTTCCTCGATTTCCCGCTCCGCCTCCGTACGGGTGGCCTCGTCCTTCTCCTCGGCGGCCAAATCGAGCAATCCCTGCAAGTCGGCGGATTTTTTTTCCAGTTTTTCCAGCGTGGAAAGCATCTTTTCTTCGGCGTTTATCTGTTTTAAAATTTTCTGCGCGGCGGCCGGGTCGGCCCAGAAATCGGGTGATTCGGTTTTCTTTTTGAGCAACGCCAGCGATTCTTTCCGTTTGGCCGGGTCAAAGATAGCTCCGCAGTTTGGAAAGCTTTCCGGAAACGTCCACCAGCGTCCGGTTGTACACGGAGGGCATTATTTCTTCAACCCCCTGGGCTGCTCCAAGTTTTCAATCAGCCGCAAAAAGCGCCTTTTTCCCACCCGCAGAATTTTTTGCTCCTGCCAGCACCGAGCCGGGACTTTGTACTGGATATCAGAGACCCGTTCGGCGTCCAACTCCACGGCTCCCTGCTCCACCAGCCGCCGCCCCTCGCTGGCGGAGACCACCAGCCCGGATTCGGTCAACAATTTGATAATTGGCATGCCGTCCGCGCCCGCCGGCAACGGAAAAACCGGGACATCCTCCGGGATTTCCTTTTTGGAAAAGACCCGCTCGAAGTTTTCTTTCGCTTTCCGGGCCTCCCCCTCGCCGTGATACATCCGGACGAGGGTGAAACCAAGCTGTTTTTTCAGTTCCATCGGGTTTTTGCTTTTCTCCTCGAGAGCCGAACGGATTTTTTCCAGCTCGGAGGCCGGGAGGTCGGTGGCCAGTTCGAAATAATGATAAATCTTCCCGTCCGGGATGGACATCGTCTTGCCGAAAATCTCTTCCGGACTCTCGGCAATGCCGATGTAGTTGCCGAGTGATTTGCTCATCCGGTTCACCCCGTCCGTGCCAACCAGAACCGGCAGGGTCAGAATCACCTGCGGCTCCTGGCCGAATTCCTCCTGCAACTGCCGCCCGGCCAAGAGGTTGAATTTCTGCTCGGTGGCGCCGATTTCGACATCCGCTTCGATCGCCACGGAATCGTAGGCCTGCATGATGGGATAGAGAAGCTCGTGGACGGAAATGGGGGAGCCGGCCTTGTAGCGTTTTTCGAAATCATCCCGCTCCAGCATCCGCGCGACGGTGAAATGGGACAGGAGTTTGAGTATGTATTCGAAGCTCATCGGGGCAAACCATTCGCCGTTTCGGCGCACCTCGGTTTTGCCCTTGTCCAGCACCTTGAAAAACTGAGCGAGGTAGGTGGCGGCGTTTTCCTCCACTTCCCTGCCGGAAAGCTGGGGGCGGGTGGCGGAGCGGCCGGAGGGGTCGCCGACGCGGGCCGTGTAATCGCCGACAATCAGGACAATCTGGTGTCCCAAATCCTGAAACTGCTTCAGCTTCCGCAGCCCGACCGTGTGCCCCAGGTGAATGTCCGGCGCGGTGGGGTCGAACCCCTGCTTGATGCGCAGGGGCTTGCGCCGCTCGTAGGAACGCTCCAGCTTTTTTCTCAACAGCTCTTCGGGGATGATTTCCACCGTCCCCCGCCGGATTATCTCCAGCTGTTTTTCAACCGTTAAAAACATATTTGATTAAAGTTACCGAGTTGGGGAAAAAAGGCAAGTGGGGAATTGAAGATTGGACTCTTCCGTCGCGCTGAAAAACCAATACAAGCAACCGGCTGCGAACGCCGATAATCAAAAGGTGTAAAAGTAATAAAAGCTTGACCTTGATTGGAAGGTCGGCTTTATTCGGGTGGGAAGAATGAATAAAAGCAAGCTCGTAGCCGGATCGTTGGTGGTTTTTGCCCTCGTGATTTTCGGTTTTATTCTAATCGGCGGACAGACCGTGCGGGACTACCAGAAATCGCTCCCCTCCCTTTCGCAGCTGACCAACATCGAGCCGCGCATTGTGACGCGGGTTTTTGCCTCCGACGGCTCGGTGCTTAAGGATTTTTACAGCGAGCGGCGGATTTTGGTGCCGCTGAAGGAGATCCCGCCGTACATGGTGGACGCGCTGCTTTCCACCGAGGACAAGCGCTTCTACAGCCACTGGGGGGTGGATTTAATCCGGGTGCCGAAGGCGTTTTTGGTCAATCTGCAGCGGGGGGAATGGGCGCAGGGGTTTTCGACGCTGACCCAGCAGCTATCCCGAAATCTTTTTTTGACGCGGGAAAAGACCTTGACCCGCAAAATCAAGGAGATTTTGACCGCCATCAAAATCGAGCGGACCTATTCCAAGGATGAAATTCTGGAGATGTATTTGAACCAGCATTACTTCGGGCGGGGGAGCTACGGCATACAGGCCGCCGCGCAGACCTACTTCGGCAAAAACGCCCAGGAATTGAAAATCGAGGAGTGCGCCCTTTTGGTGGGGCTTTTGCAGGCGCCGGAGCGCTACAACCCCTTCCGCAAGCCGGAGGTGGCCACGAAAAGGCGGAATCTGGTTCTGCGGAACATGGTGAATTACGGCAAGCTTTCCGAAAAGAAGGCGGACAGTTTGAAGCAACTGCCGCTGGGGCTGGGGGAAGGGCATGACGACGTGGGGCTGGCGCCGTACTTCACCGAGATGGTGCGGCAATACCTGGAGACCTTTTACGGGGAGGATGCGCTCTACGAGCGGGGGCTGAAGATATATACAACGTTGAACGCCACCTTGCAAAAAGTGGCCGAGGCGGCGGTGAATTCCGGGGTCGATTCGCTGCAGAAGAATATGGAGCTGACCCATTCGCCGGAGGATCCCAACTACACCATTCTGGTGCCGGAGACGACCAAGGTGGAGGGGAAAATCAAAATCGGCCAGAAGCGGGTCTATAAACAACTGCAAGCCGCCTTTGTGGCCATCGACAATTCGAACGGCAACATTTTGGGGCTGGTCGGCGGGCGGGATTTTGTTTTGACCAAGTTCAACCGGGCCGTGCAGGCCTACCGCCAGCCGGGGTCGGCTTTCAAGCCGTTCGTGTACACCGCGGCCATTGAATCGGGAACCAAGCCGACCGACCGGCTTTTCGACGCCCCCATTGTGATAAACGTCCCCGGATTCGGGGAGTGGCGGCCGGAGAACGTGGACAACAAGTTTTGGGGGGAGATGACCGTGCGCCGGGGACTGGCGTGGTCGCGAAATTTGATTGCCATCAAGCTGATGCAGAAAATCGGGGCGGAAAAGGCGGTGGAATACGCCCGCAAGATGGGAATTACCTCGCCGCTCAAGGCCGTCCCCTCGCTGGCGATTGGCACCTCCGACTGCAATTTGTTGGAAATGGTTTCGGCGTATTCCGTTTTTCCGAACCTCGGGGTGAAAGTGGAGCCGCGGTTTATTTTGAAAATCGAGGATAAGGACGGGAACGTTTTGGAACAGCACGAGACCACTTCGCGCAAGGAGGTTTTGAACCCGCAGACGGCGTATATCATGGTCAATTTGATGACTTCGGTGATTAACAACGGCACCGCCTCCGCGGCGCGGCGGGCGGGGTTCGACCGTCCCGCGGCGGGCAAGACCGGCACGACGGATGATTTTTCCGACAACTGGTTTATCGGCTACACGCCGCAGATAACGGCGGGCGCCTGGGTGGGGTTTGACGACAAGACCTCCATCGGCGCCAACCAGACGGGGGCTTCCAACGCCTTGCCGATTTGGACCAGCTTTATGCTGGCCGCAACGCAGTATTATCCCTACAAGGATTTCGAGATTCCCTCCGGCATTTTGTTCCGGGACGTGGACCCGGAAACCGGCCAACTCGCCACCGACCGCTGTCCGGAGACGATTCGGGAGGTTTTTACGGAAAAGACCGTGCCGACGGAACGGTGCCAGAAGCACCGGTGAGAAAAACCTAACGAACCAGCATCATCTTTTTTGTAGTTACTTCTTCTCCCACTTTCAAACGATAAAGATAGACTCCGCTGGAAACCGGTTTCCCCAAAAAATCTTTGCCATCCCAATTCACCTTGTAAGTACCGGCGGCGTGTTCCCTTTCCTCTAAAACCCTGACCCGCTGACCGGTAATGTTCAAAATTTCAATAGATATTTGGGCGCGTTTTGAAAGAGAATATTGAATAACTGTGGAAGAATTAAAGGGGTTTGGATAATTTTGCATTAGCTCAAAATCGCGCGGAATACGCGAGTTGGCATCTTCCAAACCTGTAGATGATGAAAATCCTTTGAAAAGGTATAGATAGCCTCGGTCTTGATCGTCAAAGGTCGAGTTACGAGAGCCAACGGCAAAATCATTGGTGCCATCACCGTCAATGTCTCCCAATCCAGCAACCGTTTGACCAAAACCATCTGACGGATAACGTAAATCAAATTCGCTAATATAAAGATCCATTACGCTGTCCATCGCCACACCGCCGAAATAAACATATACAGACCCTGTAAGCGGATGGTCGTCCCGGCCTACCAAAAGGTCATTGTAGCCATCATGATTGATATCACCACCATTAACAAAGTGATCGGCAATCCGATCTAGTTTGAACCTGGGCAAAGTATCCAACGGTGAACCGCCAAAGTATGTAAATGGGGTTCTTCCTACACCAACTACAAACTCTGAAAACCCATCATTATTCAAATCACCAACTGGCGTCACATTTTCCCCAAAGTGAGCGGCTGCCAATCCTGTTAAATTTGGCGGTGGACGAAGAATTATATCAGGTATAGTATCAAGGGACGTTCCCCCAAGATGAATATTTACTATCCCTATAGAAGTATCCGTACCACCTGGCAATGCGTGGGCTAAATCATCAAATCCATCGCCATTGATGTCATCCAAGAATTGCATTCTTTGATCTCCAATACCGTATCTTTTTCGGACATCCCACCGCAACAATGGAATCGAATCAATAACACCTTCGCGGACATTGTAAAAATAAAAACGCAAGCTGTCATAGCGTGGCTGTGTTGTACCAACCACTATTTGCTTGTCTGTGGGATTAGCCCATTTCCCCGCTGATATTTGGCAACCGTAGCAGTCGGAAAATTCATCTAAAATTTCGCCCATTACAGAGCCATCGTGAATGGTATCCAAAGCACTACCACCAAAATAAATTGACATACGATACTTTTGATTAGTTTCCCGCATTGCGTAATCGCTGTTTCCGTCTCCATTCAAATCGCCAAGAAATTCCAGTTGGGCTTTATGTTCTATTACCAAATCAGGAATTGTATCTACTTCACTTTTCCTACCGTAAAAAAGATAAACCCTTTGGGCACCCGTGGGTGGGTAGTAAGGGACGTAGCTGTTAAAAGCTCCAACGAAATAATCATATACTGCTCCCCATTAGTGACAGGGTAGGATGAATGGAGTAGATTGTGGCTGAATTCACAAGGAGGATTCAGCGATGCGGAAGCGGGTCTTTGATGGCAAGACCAAAGCGAAAGTAGTTTTGGAGGGGTTGCGGGGGCGT